>CANRVI010000009.1 GCA_947643245.1 uncultured Clostridia bacterium
AAACAAACAAAAAAATGAAAACACTGTCCAAAGGCACCAAGGAGAAAGTGCAGCTGGTGTTGGTAATGTCCAGGGACGCGCAACTGTATCTTTTAGACGAACCCATCGGCGGCGTGGATCCTGCCACCAGAGATTACATTTTAAATACCATCGTATCCAACTACAATTCGGATTCCACTGTGCTTATTTCCACACACCTAATCTCCGATGTAGAAAAAGTGCTGGACGAATTTATGTTTATTCATAACGGAGCGCTGGTTATGTATAACTCTGCCGACAACGTCCGGGAAGAACTGGGCAAAGGAATCGACGAACTGTTTCGGGAGGTTTTCAGATGCTGAAAAAATTATTTCACTATGATATGAAGTACACTGCCAGGCTGGTGCTGCCGCTTATGCTGCTGACACTGGGCACCACACTGCTTGGCAGTATTGCAATGAAGCTGCTGGGAAGCATAGAATACAGCAGCTTTAGTACCACCTTCGGCGCGACATTGCTAAGTATCGTTTTAGGACTGATTGTAGCCGGTAGTATTTTTATTCTTATCGCCTTTGCTATCATTACGTCCATTGTAGTATTCATGCGGTTTTATAAACACTTTTTCTCTGATGAAGGATATCTGACTCACACACTACCAGTAAAGACCTCTACTCATATGTTTTCTAAAACCTGGTCTACTCTTTTATGGGTCATTATCACGACCGTTGCTGTCCTGCTTTATATTTTCCTTTATATTTTAATCGGTGCTGCTCCCTATGGTTCCCTTCTAAATATGGATACCTTCCGGTATATCGGAGAATTTTTCCAGGCGATCTTCCCTTATATGACTCCGTCGTACTGGATTATAGGATTGGAAACTCTGGTGCTGACGCTTGTCTCCGTAGTTTTCTCCACATTTATGATTTTCACAGCGATTACCATTGGCGCTGTGGTAGCCAAGAAACACAAAATTTTGGCAGCGATAGGATTTTACTATCTGATCAATATGATAATTTCTATTATCACCGTGCTTGTTTTTGTTTTTATAAGTCTATCCACAGTAGAAAATCCAATATTTATGGGTTCATTGTATTCCACGCCGGAAGGAACTACGCATTTCATTTTGATTTTCTCCAACTTGTTTTATTTAGGACTATCCGCAGGCGGATTTGCCCTGTGCAATCGGCTTTTGAAGAAAAAACTCAATCTGGCATAAGAAAAAGAGGGGCACAGCCCCTTTTTTTCTTATGCTTTTTCCAAAGCGCCCGAAAAATATTTATTAAAGCAGTACCCTGCATAGATAGCAAGACAACAGTACACAGATTACCATAACGATAGCCGCTACCGGGAACGCGTGCCGAGTGCTGCGTATGCCCTTCGCTCCTGTAAAATATACGCTAATTACATAGATCAGCGTATCAGAAGAACCCATCATAACAGAAGCCGCAAGCCCAGCCGGACTGTCTGCACCATGGACTGCAATCAGGTCTGCAAAAGTAGCTGTAGAAGCAGATCCCGACACGGGGCGAGTGACAATTAAAGGGAGCAGCTCCGACGGGATTCCAAGAGTGCTGCACACGGAAGAAAGAGAACGCGCCAGCCAATCTACCGCGCCGGAAGCGGTAAACATGCTCAGCCCCACCGTCAGCATCAGCATGGCCGGAATCAGAGAGACTGTCGTGGAAAGTCCGCTGCGTGCGCCGCGGACAAAAGCTTCCCCGCCCCGTTTTCCCAAGCGGATCATTAAAATAGCGCCGAGAAGGATTACACCGGGCAGTACAAAAATCGCTGCCTTTTCAATCATGCTGCTCCGCCTTTCTTCAGACATGTTTTTGCCTCTTTACGCCTTTCTTTCGGAACCTTGCGTGTCAGTCGAATGCAAAGCTTAGATAAAAATACGCCGGTTACCGCGCACGCAGCGGAACAAATCCAAACAGGTAATATGATCTTATAGGGAGCGGTGCTGCCTGCAGCCCGGCGCAGCGTAATGAGCGTCGTGGGCAGAAGGTCCAGAGAGGAGGCACCTAAAATTGCAAAGGTTACCATATCGTCAGTAGCGCGTTCTTTATTTGGATTGGCGGCCTGCATTTTTTCCATGGCGGACAGGGCAAGGGGAGTGGCGGCATTGCCGATTCCCAAAATGTTTGCGGAAAGCGCAGCGCATATTTCTTCGCTGCCCTGTCCGGACTTCCATGTCTCAGGGAATACCCGCCGCAGAATCGGAGACAGGATACGGGAGAGCTTTTGTACCGCCCCCGCCTCTCGCAGCACTTCCATAATTCCGCTCCATAGGCACATAGCGCCTGCCAGGGAAAGCAACAGCGTAATCGCCTTAGAAGCCCCATCTACGACAGCATTTGACACAGCCTGTAGGTTTCCTGTCAAAAGAGCAAAGACTAAAGATATCGAAACAAGCACAAAAAAGCATTTTTCCATCATAAAATTCCACCAACCTCTTGACAATCTATGTAAAAATGATATAATTTTTTCCAGAAAGATAAATTTTTGGGAGGCATTATATGAGATCATTAGGAATGGTGCGGAAGGTAGACGAGTTAGGTCGAATCGTATTGCCCATCGAAATCCGTAGAATGATGGAACTCAATCCTGGCGATGGAGCAGAGATTTTTGTAGAAAAAAATCGCGTGATCTTACAGAAATATTCTCCGTCTTGTATCTTTTGTGGTGAGGCGGACGAAATTATTACATACAAAGACAGAAAAATTTGCAAAGGATGTCTGGAAGAACTGCACGGGCAGGTGTAAAAAACCGCATGGAAAATATATAGTTTCCGGACAGCATAAAATTTTTAGTCAGAGCTTCCTTTCGGTAAGGTTCCTTTTTGAAATGAATCTATCGCAAAAAAAGGATTCCCCGGCCATTGCCCGTCACGTTGTGACGGAAATGGTGCGGGGAATTTTTATTTTGTCCCTTTCCCGTCAGAGAACCCGAAAACATGTGGTTTGACGATACGACGTTTAGACGCAGTTTGACGCTCCCCTGGGGATACAATCTATCCATACTATATATACCGCGGCACAGACACAGATATGCCTACAGGGAAAGATTTTCTCCAGCAGGGGAGCAGGGAAAGGAATGGTTAGTGACAATGGACAAAAGACAAATGCCTGCGGCGGCAGGCCAAACAATCAAAAACACGCTTCGGCGAGTAGTAGAAAAGGTACATAGCAGCGATCCGGCAATTCTGCATAAAATACTTATTCCAGCAGGAATTTTTGTTGCCGGGCTTCTCCTTGGATCTACTGAAATGATCGTCGGCGTGTATCCATTTGGAGTGGCGCTGCTGTGTGCTGTGTCCGGGTGGACAGGCGCTGCGTGCGCTTATGCGGGAACAGTACTGGGAACGCTAGGCATTTCCGCAGGCGGACTATGGTATGTGCTGATTCTTTCAGCAGTACTTGCAGTTAGAACAGCAGCGGGAATACTTACAAGCCGCTCTCATTGGAACGGCAAGGACAAAATGGCATTTCTACAAAAGCTTTTTTATGAAGACAGTAAAGTCCGCATAGGCATTGCAATCTGCGCTGCCATTGCCGCCGGATGCATTTCCATATTCAGCGGCCTCAGTTTGTACTACGATATATTTGCTGCGATTTTGGGAATCGTACTTTATCCTCTATTCTGTGCGGCCTTTCAATTGGCTGCAAATCGTTCTACTTCCAAGGAAATGAAGCTGGCGGGAATGTGCGGCGTGTTTTTTGCGTTTACTCTTGCACTGGATTCCGTTGCTCTTCCCTTCAGCATTGGTATTTTATTTTCCTATTTTGTGACTCTATATGTTACATATGCCGGCGGAATCACCTATGGCATTGTTTGGGGGCTGTTCTGTGGAATGGCTTTGGAAGCACTGTACGCCCCCATGTATCCTATCGCCGCATTATGTGCAGGACTTTTATATCAAATGTCTCCCGGCGGCGCTGTCCTGATCTCCGGAGCGCTCAGCATGAGCTGGGCCCTAGGCGTCGGAGGATTTGCCGCTATAACAGACGTGGCCCCGGAGCTTGCTCTGATATGCGCCGTAATGGCGCCTTTGCTTACCTTCCGTATTTTACCTGCAAAGCTGCCTGCCTTTCTATTGCCGGCGCAAGAACGGGATGGAACCGACGTAATCGTGCAGACAAACAAATCCCAGCGCAAATATGCCAGAATTTGCCGTTCTTTGGAGTCTCTTTCCAAGCTGCTGTTTAGCGTATCGGACAAGCTGCGATGCCCCACAGCACAGGAAGCCTACCAGATTTGTACTGCTGTACGGGCACGATATTGCTGCGGCTGTCCCCACGAGGCCGTTTGCAGCGGAACGGAAGAGGAACAAGTCAATTCCTTTTTTGATAATATGGCCCATCGCCTGTCCACCCATGGCAGGGTCAGCGCCCAAATCGTGCCGGAACCTTTGGCGCGCCGCTGTCATCATATGGATGCCGTATTGGATGCGGTAAATATGTCGGCTCGGCGTACCGCTAACATGAGTACCGCCTCCCAACGAACGGAACTCTTTGCCAGCGATTATGCAGTAATTGCGGAGATGCTGCGGGAAACGGGGGAAGCAGATACCCAGTGGGAGCGGGATGAAAAAATGGAAGAAGGACTGCACCGAGCGCTGCAGCGGCAGGGATTCTCGTATACGGATACATCTGTATATGGACAGCGGCAACGACACGTTTATATGCGCGGGGTAGATTTATCTACCGGTGCGGGAGCGGAAGATATTCGGCTTTGTGCCGAGAGTATACTGGGTGCACGCCTGTCTGCGCCGGAGTTTTCTTTAGACGGGGCATATGTATCTGCTGCTATGCATTCCGTACCTATGTTTGGAATCAAAAGCGGCCGCTACAGCTCTGCGGGAATACGAGATGAGACAAGTGGAGACAGCGTATGCTCTTTCAAAAATAATGAAGGATATTATTACACGCTTGTATCGGACGGTATGGGCAGCGGCAAGGATGCAGCGCTGACAAGCGGCATTTCAGCTGTATTTTTAGAAAAGCTGCTGATGGCCGGATGTCCTATGAAGGGAGCGCTGGAAATGTTAAACTGCTTTATACGAGGCAGTGAGGGAGAGTGCTTTACTACAGTGGACCTGATGGAGGCGGACCTGCTTACCGGCCGAGCACGATTTATTAAAAGTGGGGCCGCACCTTCCTTTGTGATTCGAGGAGGACAGCTGTTCCGGCTGCATTCCAAAACGGTGCCGGTAGGAATCATTCGGGCGCTGGATGCGGAAGCAATTTCCTTTGACTTGCAGGATGGCGATACCGTAATCATGATGAGCGACGGAGTTACAGGAAACTATGAGGATTGTCCCTGGCTGTATGAGCTGCTTTGCAGCGGCCTGATGCAGATGGATTCACCAGCGGCGGCAGCCCGCCTAATTGGGGAGCGTGCAGCCCAGGCTATGGGAGGAGAAGACGATATCACTGTCTGCGTTATGCAGGTGGGAAAGGCCTAGAGAAAAAAGAGGGGGACATTCCCCCTCTTTTTATTATTTTTTCTCACTGCCCGCTGAGAAGAATCCTATCTGTCGTGAACGCTTTCTTTTTCTTCTCCGTATATAGCTGCAGCAATCCGTCCATAGTCATGTCGTCTCGCTCCTTCCCTTTCAGGGAAAGAATGATAGATCCACTGTCCATCATAATAGTGCTGTTGCCGGTTACAAGAGCCTGCTGCATATTGTGAGTAATCATGAGCGTAGTCAAATTGTTTTCCCGGACAATTTCGTTTGTGATCTCCATAATCTTTTCTGCTGTTGCCGGATCTAGAGCAGCTGTATGCTCATCCAGAAGCAGCAAATCCGGCGTCACCAGTGTACACATCAGCAGCGTTACCACCTGTCGCTGTCCGCCCGACAGTAATCCTACCTTCGTTTTCATCCGGTCTTCCAGTCCCATATTGTATTTTGCAAGGGCGGATCGAAAAAAGTCGGATTTCCTTTTTGTAAGGGCCGGCGCCAAAGGCCCACTGTGAGCCCGGGTATAGGCCAGGGCAAGATTTTCTTCGATAGTCATTCCCGGCGCCGTTCCCTTCATTGGATCCTGGAACACCCTGCCAATTCTTTTGGCCCGTTTATGCTCCGCCAAAAACGTGATATCTGTTCCGCCAAGGTGAATGGACCCCTGATCGGGCAGATAGGTACCGCAAATTGCGTTGAATAATGTACTTTTTCCGGCGCCGTTGGATCCAATAATAGTAACAAAATCGCCCCGCTGTAGAGTGAGACTTACATTTTCCAGTGCGGTATGTTCGTTTACCGTTCCCTTACCGAAGATTTTGGACAGACCGCAAATTTCCAACATTGGTGTATCCGTACTCATGCCCGTCGCGCCTCCCATCTATTTTTCCAGGAAATCAAAGCATCTCTTGCAGCAGGAATGATCAGCGTGAGTGCTACAATCACAGCACACAGCAGTTTCATTAGGTTTGCGCTGTTTGCGCCAAACAGTTCTGCGTCTACTACAAAGGTTACAATAACTTTATATAGAATAGAACCGCACACAGCGGATATCAGACCGATAGTCACGCCGCGTCGGCCCCGAGGAAGCAAAGAAAACAACGCTTCTCCGATGATCACCGCAGCCAGACCATAAATCAAGGTACCGTTGCTGGAACTGGCGTCGGAATATCCCACATAGTGGGCGATAAGTGCGCCGGACAGGGCGATGAGACCGTTAGAAATACACAGGCCAATGATTTTCGTTCGATCAACATTGATGGAAGATGCACGGACCATATCCGGGTTATCTCCCGTTGCCCGGATACACAGGCCAAGATGGGTTTTGAAAAACAGAGCTATAAGCAAAACGGTCACGATACATAGGATAGCGGCTAGAATTGTTCCGGCAATTTTTTTATCGTCACGGTTGGCGGCTTCGCCCAAAAAGGCATACGCCAGCTTGAACAGAGAGCCCTCCCCTATGGCCAAGTTAGGACCGCTTCGGACCATCAAATTGATGGAGTATAACCCGCTCATAGTGATAATACCGGCAAGCACCGGATGCACCTTCAACTTCGTTTGTAAAAATCCGGTGACAAGGCCTGCAGCAAAGCCTGCCAGCAAAGCAAACAGGAGAGAAATATTGGGATGATATCCCATAGCTGCTGCAGCGGCCGCTACAGCATTGCCAAAACCAAAGGAGCCTTCCGTCGTCAGATCCGGAATATTCAGCACCCGTAGAGAAATAAACACGCCAATGGCCAAAAGTCCATATAGAAAGCCCTCTTGCAAGGCTGTTACATATAGCATGACAAAATTCCTTTGCTTTTATTCTTCGTATAGTTTAATGGTATAGCCCAGAGTCTCTTCATCAGGAATCGCTACGTCCAGCTTTTGTGCCAGCGCGGCGTTTATAGTGCAGTAGTCTACGTCTACCACAATAGAGGCAATTGCTTCCACCGCTTTCCCTTTTAGATACTGGTCGGCCATAGCGGCAGTTTTTTCACCGATACCTTTGTCATCAATAGCAAGAGTAGCAAGACATCCGGAAGCCACAGTAGTTGCAGATGAGCAATATGTAGGAATTTTCTCATCTTTGCAAATTTCTGTCAGCGCCGAGATACCGGACTGTACGACAGCGTCATTAGGGATAAAGATTACGTCTGCACCGTCTGCAATTAGCGCCTCGGTTACACTGCCAACGTCATCGGAGGTTTCCACCGTTTTTACCGTATAGTCGATATTTTTTCCTTCCAGATAATCACAAGCAGATTTTACTGTGTCTGTGGCATTTGCCTGTGCTGTGCAGTAGATAAAGCCAAACTTGGTGACGTTTGGTGTGAGGGTATATGCCAAATCTATAATATCGGAGGTAGGAATAGCGTTAGATGTGCCGGTTGCATTTTTATCTGGGGTTTCCATCTCTGTAATGACACCGGCGGCTACAGGAGCGGATACGGCGCAGAAGAAGTTGGGCGTTTTCGATTCCATATTTACAAATGCCTGGGTTGCAGGAGTGGCAATGGTGAACACAGCGTCATAGGAACCATCGTCCATCGTAGAACAGATTGTGGACAGTGTTGTCGCATCTCCCTGGGCGCATTTGTAATCAATTGTCGCATTCTCCTCAGTATACCCGGCATTTTCCAGGCCGGCAATGACTCCATCCCGCATATCCAAAAAGGCGCCGTTTTCAATTTGGGAAATGATCCCGAATTTATAGATTTTTTGATCGCCATCTTTCTCTTGTGGTTCCACGTTTTTGGTACAGCCACCGAGCAGAAAAGCAGCAAATAGGGTAAGCAACAAAAGGATAGAAATTTGTTTTTTCATGATGATCCTCCAATCGTTATGGTATATATTTCAGCCGCCACAGCGGATTCTGACTTGATTTTTCAGCAGGTGGTCGCTATACTTTATGTATATTATAGAAGGGAGTGCTGCTCTATGACGCACATGGTATTTATGAAATTTGAGGCAGGATTTTTCTCTCAGGCTGTTTTTCAGGAAATAGCCGATGGATTCTGCAAACTGCAGGAGGCGATGCCGCAGGAAATAGTATCAGTGCAGGTATTGGAAAACTGTATTGCAAGGGAATCAAATATGGATCTTCTGATCCATATGGAACTACGGGATACATCAGCTTTGGAGCAGTATTTAAGACATCCCGTTCACTTGGAAATCGGCAGGACTATGAATCCCCATATCGTACAGCGCTGCTCTTTTGACTATATAACATAAATATTTTTCTTTAAAAACAAAAAAATCCTGTCCCCAAAGGACAGGATAAAACCTGCAGTGCCACCTTTTTACATGTAAAATACATGCCGCTTTTCAGAGTGCCAACACACCCCTGCCTTTAACGCAGGCATACGGTCCGGGTACTTAGCAAACTGCCTTTCTCCATTCCCTCAGCGATCCATTTGCCGGGCGACCTGCCGCAGGGCTTTCACCCTCCCCTGCTCTCTGTAGACGTCCACGTCGGTTTGATCTTCGCTTCATCGGTTTATTTGCTTTTATTTGTTAGCATTATACTCTGTCGTAGAGAGGTTGTCAAGAGGAAAAATGAATTTTTTGATTTTCTCTAGGGGAAAACTTTGCGTATGCTGCGTCTTGTTTGGCTATTTGAGACGCATTGTATATTATAGCCCTCCCCCTGCCAAAAGTAAAAATACAAAAAAGGCTGCGTTCCCGCAGCCTTTTTATATTTATTATTCGTAAAGTTTGCCCATTCTGACAAGACGCTGGTATTTCTCTGCTGCTGCTGCCTCTGCCTGGGTAAAGAGCCGTTCTGCTCTTTCCGGGAAGGACTGCGCAAGGCGCGCGTACCGTGCCTCGTTCTGGATAAACTCTTTGTAGTTGCCGGTAGGCTCCTTGGAATCAATGACCAGCTTGCCGGATTCCAGAGTAGGATTGTACCGGAACATGTGCCAGTAGCCTGCTTCCACTGCCTTTTTCATTTCCAGCTGGCAGTTCTGCATACCACCCTTCTTAATACCGTGCATCTCGCAGGGAGAATATCCGATAATCAAGGAAGGACCGTGATAAGCTTCTGCTTCGCGGATGGCCTTGAGCGTCTGGTTCATATCTGCGCCCATAGCAATCTGTGCTACGTATACATAACCATAGGACATAGCGATTTCTGCAAGGTTCTTTTTGCCAATTGCCTTACCTGCTGCCGCAAACTGTGCAACCTGACCTACGTTGGAAGCCTTGGAAGCCTGTCCGCCGGTGTTGGAGTATACCTCGGTATCAAATACCATAATATTTACATCTTCACCGGTAGCCAAAACGTGATCCAAACCACCAAATCCGATGTCATATGCCCATCCGTCTCCACCAAATATCCATACGGACTTCTTAGACAGATAGTCTTTATCGTTGAGAATCTTTGCACGCAGATCTGCGCAAGCATCGCACTTGCAGCTTTCCAGCATTGTAATCAGCGCTTCTGTTGCTGCGGCGTTTGCATCACCATCCTCCAGCGTATCCAGATATGCGGCAATTACTGCTTTCTTGTCTGCGTCTGTAACAATTGCATCCAGTTCTTTCACGTAACCGATAAGACGCTCACGAATCGCTTTCTGACCCAGGTAAATACCCAAACCGTGCTCTGCGTTGTCCTCAAACAGAGAGTTAGCCCATGCGGGCCCCTTACCGCTTTCATGATTTACAGTATAAGGCGTTGCAGGTGCGCTGCCGCCCCAAATAGAAGAACATCCAGTTGCATTGGATACGATCATTCTCTCACCGAACAGCTGCGTAATCAAACGTGCATATGTGGGTTCTGCACAGCCTGCACATGCGCCGGAGAACTCAAGCAGCGGCTGCTGGAACTGGCTGCCCTTGATGGTGCTCTGTGCAAAAGGCAGATCCTTTTTGGACACGTTCTTCACAGCATAATCGAATACTTCCTGCTGATCCAGCTGGGTATCCTGCAGTACCATTTCCAGCGCTCTCTTTTCCGGTTTGGTAGGACAGGTCTTCACGCAAAGGGTACATCCCATACAATCCAGTGGGCTGATAGCAATAGCAAATTTGAGATCTTCGCAGCCCTTACCGGTCATCTTTGCAGTAAACCGGGTTTGTGCGGGAGCCGCGGCAGCCTCCTGGGCATTCATAGCAAAGGGACGGATTGTAGCGTGAGGACATACGAAGCTACACTGGTTACACTGGATACAGTTTTCCTCATGCCAAACGGGAACCATAACGGCAACACCGCGCTTTTCATAAGCAGCGGAGCCCTGCGGGAACGTACCGTCTGCTCTCTGGGCAAAAGCAGATACAGGCAGCGAGTCGCCGTCCATTTTGCCTACCGGTTTAACTACTTCATTGACGAACTTCACAAGCTCCGGACGATCTCCGGTAGCAGGAGCCTCTGCGGGCGTTTCACCTGCATTCTTCCAAGCTGCGGGCACATCTACCTTCACCAGTGCTCCTGCGCCCATATCGATAGCCTTGTGGTTCTGGTCAACAACATCCTGACCAAACTTGGAGTAGGACTTCGTTGCCATATACTTCATGTATTCAACAGCCTCTTCCAAGGGCATAATCTTTGCCAGCGCAAAGAACGCAGCCTGCAGAATGGTGTTCTTTACTTTTGCATTGCCAACGTCATTCTTGGCAATAGAGGTTGCGTTGATGATATAGAACTGAATATCATTGTTTGCAATATAGGACTTAACAGATGCAGGCAGGTGCGCGTCCAGCTCGTCAGCAGACCACAGGCAGTCCAGAAGGAAGGTGCCGCCGGGTTTTACGTCGTTTACAATTTTAAATCCCTTCAAAATGTAAGAGGGGTTATGACATGCAACAAAGTCTGCTTGTGTAATGTAGTAGGGACTCTTGATAGGTGCGTCGCCGAAACGCAAGTGGGAAATGGTTACTCCACCCGTCTTCTTGGAGTCATACTGGAAGTATGCCTGAATATATTTGTCGGTATGGTCACCGATGATTTTGATAGAGTTCTTGTTCGCACCTACGGTACCGTCGCCGCCCAGACCCCAGAATTTGCAGGAAATCGTTCCCTTTGCAGAAGTATCGGGAGCCGCTTTCTCATTCAGAGACAGTCCGGTTACGTCGTCTACGATGCCGATGGTAAAATTGTTCTTGGGTGCATCGCAGGACAGGTTCTCATATACGGCAAAGATAGACGCAGGTGTCGTATCTTTAGAACCAAGACCGTAACGGCCGCCTACAATGGTTTTATCAGACACGCCCTTAGAGGCCAGCGCGGTTACGACATCCAGATACAGAGGTTCGCCCAGTGCGCCGGGTTCTTTCGTTCTGTCCAGAACTGCGATTTTCTTTGCTGTCTGAGGAATAGCAGCAAGCAGCTTGTCCGCTACGAAAGGCCTGTACAAACGTACCTTTACCAAGCCTACCTTTTCGCCGGCAGCGGTAAGGTAATCAATTACTTCTTCTGCTACGTCGCAAACAGAACCCATAGCAATGATCACGCGGTCTGCGTCCGGTGCGCCGTAATAGTTAAATGCCTGATAGTCAGTGCCCAGCTTCTTGTTGACTTTGTCAAAGTATTTATCTACGATTGCAGGCAGTTCGTCATAGTAACGGTTGCATGCCTCACGATGCTGGAAGAAGATGTCGCCGTTTTCAGCAGAACCGCGCAGCACAGGATGCTCCGGATTCAGCGCACGACTGCGGAACGCATTGATGGCATCCATATCTACCATTTCTTTCAGATCTTCATAATCCCATGCTTCGATCTTCTGAATCTCATGAGAAGTACGGAAGCCGTCAAAGAAGTTCAGGAAAGGAACGCGGCCTTCAATGGTTGCCAGATGGGCAACAGCACCAAGGTCCATAACTTCCTGGGGATTGGTTTCTGCCAACATTGCGTAACCAGTCTGCCGGCATGCGTAAATATCGGAGTGATCGCCGAAAATGTTCAATGCATGAGAAGCTACACAACGTGCAGAAACGTGGATAACGCTGGGAAGCAGTTCTCCTGCAATTTTATACATATTGGGGATCATCAACAGCAGTCCCTGGGATGCCGTATAGGTTGTGGTCAGTGCTCCTGCTGCCAGAGAACCGTGTACAGCGCCTGCGGCGCCTGCCTCGGACTGCATTTCCATAACCCGAACCCGGTCCCCGAAAATATTGCGCGCGTTTTCTCCGAAAATATTTTTGTCTGTCGCAGACCAGGTGTCTGTGATTTCCGCCATCGGAGAGGACGGCGTAATGGGATAGATTGCAGCAACTTCCGTAAACGCATAAGAAACATGCGCCGCGGCGGTGTTGCCGTCCATGGATACTTTTCTTCTTGCCATGTAGGGTTCCTCCGTATATATAGTTAATTATTGAAAACAAATCTTTGAGCATAGTCGCTCAAAGATTATTATACATCCTTTCCACTGCTTTGTAAATAAGGAATTTATGAATAATTGTAAAAAAGATGAAGATTTTTTTGACACTTTTTCACGAACATTCTACTGTGGAAGTAACGTCTTCCAAAAGAATCTGCATTAAATCCTCCCGGCTGACCGTCTCTTTTTCGGCAAGGCGGTTTGCTTGACAGGAAAGAATCCGTTCAAACACATTGCGCACACCCCGTGCATTGCCAAAAGTACGCCGCCTCGCTGCGGTCATATTCTCAAAATAGGACAGCAGCATAGCTTTGGCATCCTCCTGCAGTTCGTAACAGTTTTTTTGACAATTTCCAAGAAAAATCTGCAGCATTTCTTCAGGTGTGTAATCCGTAAATTCCAGATACCGATTAAATCGGGATCGCAGACCGGGATTGGACTCGACAAAATCCTGCATCAGTTCCGTATATCCCGCCACAATCACAATCAAATCGTCTCGGTTATCCTCCATGGCTTTTAGAATGGTATCCACCGCTTCCTGTCCAAAATCGTTTTCCCCTCCGCTGGCGGTAAGGGTGTACGCCTCGTCCACAAACAGCACCCCTCCTGCCGCCTGTTCCAAAATTTTGGCGGTTTTAATGGCTGTCTGCCCCACGTATCCGGCTACAAGACCGCTGCGATCTACCTCTACTAAGTGCCCCTTAGATAAAATTCCCAGAGAATGATACACCCGGGCCATCAGGCGGGCAATCATGGTTTTGCCAGTCCCTGGATTGCCGGAAAATACCATATGTAGAGACAACTCTGCTGCGGGCAAATTGTTTTCTCGGCGTTTTTGATATATCTGTGCAATATTGATTAAACTCCGCACTTCCCGCTTTACATTTTCCAGACCGATATAGCCCTCCAGCTCTTTTAACAGGTCCTCTATGTCCTCCCGCTCTGAAATATCTTCTTTGTGTGCCACTTCCCGCGCAGGATCAGACGCCGCCGGCTTTGCCGGCTGCTGCGGTGCTGCAGTACCATCGCCCCACAAATCCGCTCCTACCCGACGCAAATTTTGTTCCGTCATGGAGCGAATCAGTTCCATTTGCCTGGCAATGATTTCATCTTTTTTATCCATAAGCTGCATCCTTTTTTCATTTAACGCTGTCCCCTCAGCCATTTTAGCAACAGCATTTTGTTGTATTGTACCACACGCACCGGTTCTTTTCCATATATTTTTTCTATTTTCCTGGCGCTAAGAGGATAAAAATTTGGCAGCTTTGTGCTTGCCTTTTTATAAACATAGTAGTATAATAGGTTTATAAAAGTGTGTAAAAATTTTCATGATATGCAATTGACAGTATATAATAAGAGGTGGTATACTGTTTTATTGTATGAAAGACTGAACCGCGGTTCTTCCGCCTGCATAAAAAGGAGATATAAAATGAAAGTTTATGCCGACAATGCTGCGACGACAACGATCTCCCAGCACGCACTGGCAGAAATGATTCAATACTATGATGGAAAGTATGAAAATGCTTCCAGCCTGCATACCCAGGGACAAGCTGCCGCCGACGCTCTGGAGGATGCGAGAGCGCGCATTGCCGCATGTCTGCACTGTGATGCCAAAGGGCTTTATTTTACTTCCGGCGGTAGCGAATCAGATAATCAGGCGTTGATCGCCGCAGCCCATCTTGGAGCAAAAAAAGGGAAGCGCCATCTGATTTCTACAAAAATTGAGCATCACGCAGTACTGCACACCTTGGATCGGCTGACCAAAGAAGGCTTTGAGGTAACTCTACTGGATGTATCCCAGAATGGAATGGTTACGGCCGAGCAGGTAGCAGCCGCAATCCGGGAGGACACCGCTCTGGTAAGTGTTATGTTTGCAAATAACGAAATCGGCACTATCCAGCCGATAAAAGAGATTGGTCAGATTTGTCGGGAAAACAAGGTGCTTTTCCATACAGACGCGGTTCAAGCTGCCGGCCATGTGAATATCGACATCGACGATATGTGTATCGACATGCTGTCCGCCTCTGCACACAAATTCCATGGCCCCAAGGGAACAGGGCTTTTATATTGTAAACGGGGAATTTATCTGGAGCCTCTAATCTGCGGCGGTGCTCAGGAACGGGGCAAACGTGCCGGCACAGAAAACCTGCCTGCCATTATGGGTATGGCTGCAGCCCTGGAAGATGCGTGCGCCAATCTGGAAGCTTACACAAAAAGGGTATCCGGCCTGCGAGATAAAATTATCCTTTCTTTATCTAAAGTTCCCCGCACTTTTTTAAACGGAGATTCTGTAAAACGGCTGCCCAATAATGTCAATATGTGCTTTGAAGGAATTGAGGGAGAAAGTCTGCTGATGATGCTGGATATGTATGGCATCTCCGCCTCCTCCGGATCCGCCTGCACTTCCGGATCCTTGGATCCCAGCCACGTGCTGCTGGCTATTGGCCTGCCCCACGAAATTGCCCATGGATCCCTACGGATCACACTATCGGAATATACAACAGAAGAAGAAGCGGACTATATCATTGAAAAGGTTCCCGTTGTAGTAGAAAAGCTGCGGGCAATGTCTCCCGTATGGGAACGTATGATGCAGCCGCAGGAATGTTAATTAGGAGGTAAACAGGTATGGCAATGAGTTATAGCGAAAAAGTAATGGATCATTTTCAAAACCCCCGCAACGTAGGTAAAATGGAAGATGCCGACGGTATAGGTGAGGTAGGGAACGCCAAATGCGGCGATATTATGAAAATCTATTTAAAAATTAAAGACGACGTGATTGAAGATGTAAAGTTCAACACCTTCGGCTGTGCCTCCGCAATTGCAACCAGTTCTATAGCTACCGAGCTGATCAAAGGCAAGCCCTTGAAGGACGCCCTCTCTCTTACAAATCAGGCTGTGGTAGAAGCACTGGACGGTCTGCCCCCGGTAAAAATCCATTGCTCCGTGTTGGCGGAAGAAGCTATTAAGGCAGCAATCAAGGATTACTACGACAAAAACGGCATCGCCTATGAAGCAGATTTGTTCAAGGAAAGCGGCTGTGAACACTGCTGCCATAACGGATAAAAACAGCGGAGACAGATATTATGATCAGAAAGATCCAAGACCAGATTCAGCAGCTAAAAAAAGAGCGGGATGTGACAATTCTTGCACACTGCTACCAGTCGGCAGATATTACGGAGGTGGCAGATTTTGTGGGGGATTCTTATGCGCTGGCAGTAGCCGCCACAAAAGTGAAAAGCAGCACAGTTGTTATGTGCGGCGTTCGATTTATGGCGGAAGGTGTCAAGCTGCTGTGTCCGGATAAGCGGGTGCTTTTGTCCCATAAGGATGCAGGCTGCCCCATGGCGGAGCAATTTTCTCCCGCTGAAATCACCGCATATAAAGAAGCCCACCCAGAATGCACCGTGGTGGCATACATCAATACCACCGCCGCGCTGAAGGCAGTGTGCGACGTATGCGTGACCTCTTCCTCTGCGGTAAAAATCGTGTCCGCCCTGCCGGGCCGGGAAATTTTGTTTATTCCGGATTGCAACCTGGGGGCTTATGTAGCCGCGCGCGTGCCGGATAAGCAGTTCACCTTTATGGATGGGGGATGTCCCATCCATGGGGGCGTAAAAAAAGAAGAGGCGCTTGCCGCAATGGCAGCCCACCCCGGCGCGCCGCTGCTGGTACATCCGGAATGCTCCCCGGAAATTTGTGACCTAGCAGATTTTGTAGGATCTACTACAGACATCATGAAATATGCCAAGGAATCAGCCGCCAGCGCGTTTATTATCGGCACGGAAAATTCCATTGTGGCGCATCTTCGCCTGCAATGTCCAGATAAAGCTTTTTATCCTATGTCCAAGGGACTGATTTGTGCAGATATGCGACTAACGACCCTGCCGGATGTGCTGGACTGCATACTGGGAGGCGGCGAAGAAATTACGCTGGATCCGGATATCGCAAAAAAAGCCCGCCGCTGTATCGATGAGATGATCCGGCTTGGGGGCTGAAATCTTTCTGCCCGGCTGCTGCAGCCGGGCAAAATTTATCGAACGGGAAAGGTATATCCTACATATGAAAACAATCAATGATGTAATCCGCCCCGGATTTTTTGGCGACTTTGGCCCTTCCGCAGACAGAAGACGCATTGAATTCGATATTAAAAATACGGCGGCGGTATGCAGTGAAACACCGGTAGATCTTGTATTGGCCGGGGATTCTATTGTTCATTTTTGGGACGAGGACATCTATTTTCGAAATAGAGGTGTGGTATTGAATCGGGGGATCGAAGGGGACCAGATACAAGTTTTAGTCCGCCGACTTCCGGCCGATGTCATCCAACTGCACCCCCGTGTTTGTGTACTCATGATCGGTATAAATAATACGTGGGCCATTTTGGACGGCCCCCATTGCACCGATGGATTCTATGACGAGCAGCTCATTTGTGGGTGGGTGCTTTATCTAAAAATGTGCTATCAAAAAATATTGCATATGCTGCAGGCAGAAGGAATAAAATGCGTGCTGTGTTCCCTGTTGCCTATGTGTGATCCTGTGCCTACCTATCTTGCCCGCAGCCGTGCAGCCGCCAGAGCCAATTACATGCTGCAGGAACTTGCGACCGAGGAGGGCTGTGCTTTTGCCGATTTTTACAGCGCAATGACAGGGACCGACGGAGAAACCCTGTGCCCAGAACTTTCCTTTGACGGCCTGCATCCCCACCACACAGGATATACCATTATGAATAGTATCCTGGATCCTATCTTGGACATGCTGTTATGAATGTTCTTATCGCTATGAGCGGTGGGGTAGACTCATCCGTCGCTGCCCTGTTGCTGCAAAAAGAAGGATACACCTGCGCCGGCGGCATGATGCGGCTGTTTGCACCAGAAGCTACCGCCGCCGGGGAGCAGGACGCTGCGTCCGCCGCTTCTGCCTTGGGAATCCCTTTTTCCGTTTACGATATGCAGGATATGTTTCACAAATGGGTAATTCAGGATTTTATAAATGTATACAAAGCGGGCGGCACGCCCAATCCATGTATCACCTGCAACCGCACCATGAAATTCGGCGCATTTTTGGATCGTGCCCGTCAGGAGGGATATGAAAAAATCGCCACCGGGCATTATGCAAAAGTTGCATATGAAAACGGGCAATATGTATTATATCGTGCGGATGACCCCGCAAAAGATCAAAGCTATGTGCTTTGGTCTCTTACCCAGGATCAATTGTCTGCTCTGCTGCTTCCCCTTGGAGGCTGCAGCAAGGAGGAGGCCCGTGCCGCCGCTCGTGCCGGACAGCTTGGCACGGCTGACAAAAAGGAAAGTCAGGACATCTGTTTCGTGCCGGATGGGGACTATGCGGGCTTTATCGAACGCAATCTTGGCATTGTCTTTCCCACAGGGGACTTTATAGATGAAGCTGGAAAAGTTTTGGGACGGCATCGGGGCATCATTCGCTATACAGTTGGCCAGCGCCGAGGGTTAGGGCTTTCTCTACGGGAACCTTTGTATGTAATCCGAAAGGACGCCGCATCCAATCAAGTTGTGCTGGGATCCTCTGAAAAACTTTTCTCCAAAGAGTTGCGGGCAGGACAGGCCAACTGGATTTCAGGCCGGCCTCCAAAGGATCCGATCCGTGTACAGGCACGTATCCGATACAATCAAAAGGCTTTTCCCGCCACGGTAACAGAAGCGGAAGGGGACGTTTTTCGCCTGAAATTTGACGAGCCGCAGCGGGCAGTATCTCCCGGTCAGTCTGCGGTGCTGTATGATGAGGACCGCGTGCTCGGCGGCGGTATTATTTTATAATTCTTCGACCTATCCAATGATAGGTGAGATAAACTTATAAATTTCTACAAACCGATCTTTCTGCTCCCGATACCCCTTGTATAAAGTGCAAAAACCTTTGAGTCATACGCCTTTTTTATGAAAAAAAACTTGACAGATTGAGGGCGGCCCAGTATAATGGTTTTAGAAAAAGTTCCGGCGCTGCAGTGGCTTCTGCGGCGCTTTCTCTATTTAATCAATGTACTTTTATGGGGGTGTATATATGAAAGCTGTACCGGAAATGTTCGGCTGTCTTGTGTTCAATGAAAAGGTGATGCAGGAACGGCTGCCCAAGGATACATATAAGCTGATGAAAAAATCCTTCCAGGACGGCAAACGTATGAGTCTGGAAGTAGCGACCGTCGTTGCAAACGCCATGAAGGATTGGGCCATTGAAAACGGAGCCACCCATTATACCCATTGGTTCCAGCCTATGACCGGGATCACTGCCGAAAAGCATGACAGCTTTATCACCCCTACGGACAACGGGGGCGCCATCATGGAGTTTTCTGGCAAAGAACTGGTACGGGGAGAGCCGGATGCTTCTTCTTTCCCCTCCGGCGGACTGCGTGCAACCTTTGAAGCCAGAGGATACACTGCATGGGACCCCACCTCGTATGCCTTTATCAAAGAAGGCAGTCTGTGTATTCCCACCGCCTTCTGCTCCTACGGGGGAGAGGCGCTGGATCAGAAGACCCCTCTGCTGCGTTCTATGGAAGCGCTGTCAAAGCAGGCACTGCGGGTTTTAAAGCTGTTTGGAAACGATGACGTTACCGGCGTTAAAACCACGGTAGGGCCGGAGCAGGAATACTTCCTCATCTCGCGAGAAATGTATGAGGCCCGTAAAGATTTGATCTATACAGGCCGCACACTGTTCGGCTGTAAGCCGCCCAAGGGTCAGGAAATGGACGACCACTATTTTGGCACACTGAAACCAGCTGTTTCCAGCTTTATGGCGGATTTGGACGAAACGCTGTGGAAGCTGGGCGTGCTGGCAAAAACCAAGCACAATGAGGTAGCTCCTGCTCAGCATGAACTGGCGCCAATCTTTACCACCAGCAATATTGCTGTTGACCACAATCAGCTGACTATGGAGATGATGAAAAAAGTGGCAGAGCGTCATGGGATGGTCTGCCTGCTTCATGAAAAGCCTTTTGAAGGAGTCAACGGAAGCGGCAAGCATAACAACTGGTCAATGATCACCAACACTGGTACCAATCTGCTGGAACCGGGACAAACCCCTTATGAAAATGCACAGTTCCTGCTCTTCCTGTGTGCCGTGATCAAAGCAGTAGACGAATATCAGGATATGCTGCGCATTTCCGTCGCAAGCGCCGCCAACGACCACCGTCTGGGGGCACATGAAGCTCCGCCGGCGGTAATGTCCATATTCGTGGGTGACGAACTGATGGAAATTCTGGAGGCGATTGAAATGAACCGCCCCTACGATTCCAAAGAAACGGTGCAAATGAAAATCGGCGTCCATGTACTGCCGAAATTTCCCAAAGACAATACGGACAGGAACCGGACGTCCCCCTTTGCGTTTACCGGCAACCGGTTTGAATTTCGTATGGCCGGTTCTTCCCAGTCAATTGCATCTCCCAATACTGTTCTAAATACAGCTGTTGCTGAAGAGCTTCGACTGTTTTCTGAAGAATTGGAAGGGGCAAAAGATTTTACCTCCGCACTGCACAATCTAATCAGAAAAACTATTGGAGACCACAAACGGATTCTCTTCAATGGAAATGGATACGACGATTGTTGGATCGAAGAAGCAAAGCGTCGAAACCTTTCCAATTTAAAAACCACACCCGAAGCACTCACCCACCTGCTGGATGAAAAAAATATCGCGCTGTTTACAACCCATAAGGTATTTTCCCAGCTGGAAATGAAATCCCGTTATGAAATTAATTTGGAAAGTTACTGTAAAACGCTGAATATCGAAGCCCTCACCATGATCGATATGGCAACACACGATATTTTCCCGGCAGTAAGCGCCTATGCGGCGCAGCTTGCCGCAAATGCAGCAGCAAAAGGCGCTTTTGCCGGCTGCACCGCGGAGAAAAAACTTATCGAAAAAATTTCCGCTCTGACTGACTCTTTCTATGAAGATTTGGAGAAGCTGGAAACCGCTCTGGCAGGAGCGGAACCGCTTGCAGATTCTAAAGATGCCGCCTTTTATTATAAAGATAATGTGCTTTCCGCTATGCAGGCGCTGCGTACCGATGCGGATGCGCTGGAGCAGCTTACGGCTGCAGACTTCTGGCCTTATCCCAGCTACGGGGATATGCTGTTTTCTATAAAATAATGATTGAAAAGTCTTCCCTTCCGGGAAGACTTTTTTCATTTGTCACTGTCTACCGCTTTTTTTCTATAGAAGTCTTTGCAATTTTATGATAAAATACATATATCGTTTCTTAAAGATTTTTTAAGATTTTCCCCGATTGCTTCTTAAAAAGCAATTTGGTATCATACATCCAGGAGGTACGGATATGTACAACATTCTGATTTGTGACGACGAGCGGGATATCGTTTCTGCACTGAAAATATATCTCACCCCGGAAGGCTATACCCTGTTTGAAGCCTACAACGGGATGGAGGCACTGCAGATTCTGCGGCAAAATGAGATCCACCTGGTGCTTATGGACATCATGATGCCCCAAATGGACGGAATCGCTGCGACGGCAAAAATCCGTGAAGAAAGCAACGTCCCGGTAATTCTGCTTACCGCAAAAAGCGAGGATACCGACAAGGTTCTCGGACTGAACATCGGTGCAGACGACTATATTACCAAACCTTTTAATCCCGTAGAGGTGCTGGCCAGAGTCCGTTCTCACCTGCGCCGCTATATGCAGCTTGGCGGAGGCGGCGGGATGCACGGCGACACCTGCACTGTAGGCACCGTCATTTTGGACGACCGGGAAAAACGCGTCACCGTAGATGGTGAGGAAGTCAACCTCACCCCCACGGAATTTGACATTCTGCGGCTTTTTATGGAATCCCCCGGCAAAGTTTTCTCCCCCCGGGATATCTATCAGAAAGTCTGGAAGGATGCGCCCATGGGATCGGAAGGTACTGTTGCTGTACACATTCGCCACCTGCGAGAAAAAATCGAAATCAACCCTGCAGACCCCCGCTATCTGAAAGTAGTGTGGGGCCAGGGATATAAAATGGAGGGCCCCGTCAATACGTAAGCTCCTCTATAGAAAGGATATCTTGTGAAGACTACAACGTATAAAATCCGTTACAGTGTGGGACTCAAAATACTGGCTGTATTCCTCTTTGTAATTAGCCTGACCGCCTCTGTGCTGTCTGCGGTGGGAGTTTTTGTGCTGTTCTCTGAAAGTGTGTATATAGACGGCGGCAGATCCTTTACAGCGTCCCTTTGGGAAAGTACGCTCCATTCCAAAGCAGCAGCAGCAGCGGACCGTGTGTATACCCATTATAAATATTCCATGAATTACGATGATACCGGAGAAGCTGCCGCGCAGTTGCTGCAAGGGTTTCAAGACACCTACAGCGCCAGCGAAACCAATATGCTCTTTTCTATCGAATCCAAAGGGGAAGAGATTTTCTCCAACGGAAGCGGCAAAGGGGTATACGCCCAAACCGCTTTTGACTACCGGTTCTATTGGAATGATACGGAAACAACCACTAAGACATTCGATACAGAGCACGAACTGGATGCATATATTTTGGCCTATGAATCGCAATGGTCGGATTTCTCTTCCGAAGTTCTGTATGAAAAAGACGGAACAGACTATGTCAATCCTATATTCCAGCTGACTTATCAGACTGCCATTAACAAAGAAGAGTCCATTCATGTGACCGCCTGGGTAGATGATATCCAAGTAATGGACATTTTCTACTGGGTTCGGTATTTCTCCGACGCAATTACGTCCGGCTTTCCGTGGGGGCTGATTGTGCTGGGAATCGTATCGGTGATTGTTTGTACCGCCGCACTCGTATTTCTTCTTTGCGGCGCCGGACACAGATCCGACACAGACGGCATCATTCTGGAGCGTACCAACCGGATTCCCCTGGACTTGTACACCGCCGGGATCATCTTTGGCTGGGTCCTGCTTGGATTTTTTATGGCAGATATCACCTACGGCGGATTATACGATATAGGAGCTATCATCCTTTTTGGCTTTAGCTGCATATGCGTCGTCTTGCTGGCCCTCGCCCTGACCCTTTCCGTGGCGGCACGGCTGAAGGCCGGCGGCGTAATAAAAAATACCGTCCTGTACCGCCTGTCCTCTGTCTTGTCACGTATCTTGCGCCAGGGCGCAAATCGGATTTGCTATATCTGTAAGGGACTCCCCTTGGTTTGGAAGGCTGGTCTGGCCTACGGCGGACTAAGCCTGATTGAACTCATTTTCCTCAGCAGCACCGGCGCCGGATATCTGCTTCTTGCCTGGTGTGTGGAAAAACTGATCCTCACGCCTCTGCTTGCCCTGGTTCTCATTAATATGAAGCATCTAAAAAAAGGTGCGGAGGAAATTGCCGACGGAAATCTAAACTATCAGGTAAAACTGCCCGATATGATTGGAGACTTCCGCCGCCACGGAGAAACGCTGAATCGAATCGGGGACGGTATGCAGGTGGCCCTGGAACAGAAAATACAAAGTGAGCGGCTGAAAACAGAACTGATCACCAACGTGTCTCACGATATAAAAACTCCGCTCACTTCTATCATCAATTATGTGGATCTTTTGAAAAAAGAGGGGATGGACTCCCCCAACGCGTCTCAGTATCTGGAGGTGCTGGAACGGCAGTCTGCCCGGCTGAAAAAGCTCACGGAAGACTTGGTGGAAGCCTCTAAGGCTTCATCCGGCGCTATCAACGTAGTGAAAGCGCCCACAAATGTCCAAGTTCTGCTGGAACAGACGGTAGGTGAGTTCGAGGAACGCTTGGAGAAAAACGGCATACAAGTGGTACTCTCTCCCTGCGAATCCCAAAGCCTTATCCTGGCGGACGGACGGCTGCTATGGCGTGTGTTTGACAATCTGATGAACAACATCTGCAAATACGCCCTTTCCGGTACCCGGGTATATTTAAATATGGAAAATACCGGAGACGCCATTTGCATCGTTTTTAAAAATATCTCCGCATATCCGCTGAATATCTCCGGCGAAGAACTGATGGAGCGGTTTGTACGAGGCGACCGGTCTCGAAACACAGAAGGAAGCGGGTTGGGTCTTTCCATTGCACGTAGCCTGCTGGAACTGCAAGGGGGAACGCTGGACATCCAAATCGACGGGGATTTGTTCAAATCGGTGATCACGATTCCCACAGCGGAAATGAAATAAGAAAAAAGCCTTCCAATTAGGAAGGCTTTTTTCTATGTTATCCCTTTAACAATTCCCCAATCGGTACCTCCAGTGCATCCGCAATGCGGTACAGGATATCCATATCCACCTGACGAATATACATGGCCTTCTCCACCTTGCGGATCCGTCGCAGCTTTACATGGGCATGATGCGCCAAATCCGCCTGAGTCCAATTTTTCTCCCTGCACAAATGATGCATTCTCCATGTGATATACCACAGCCGCCCCATTTGCTTTGTATCATAGTCCATTTCCCCACCTCGTTTCCCGCACATTTACAATCCTGCATCCCCGCTGCCGGGCCAATTCCACAAGCTCTGCTGTGCCGTCCCGCCGGTCCGGCAGACAACATACCTGGCATGCGCCCGCGTCCGCCTCCTCCAGCACCCTTTTATATAACGCAAGATCCGTTTCCTCGTCCCCGCCTGGTACAGGAACAATCCTATCCGCCGAAAGGCGGATTTTTTCATAGGTGCGCCGGCTTTTCTCGTGCCAGAACAGTCCCTGTGCATGTCCGAAATCCAGCAGAATCAATTGGATATGGCGGTACCGTTTTTGCCGACGCAGCCGCATCACCGACAACGCAGCCGCAGTTTCAAAACCGATGGTACCACTGGTGCAAAAGATATCCGCACCGTTTTGTATCTGTTTTTTGAGAAGAATTATTAAATTTCTCTGGATTTTTTTAATAATTTTCTTGGGAAGAATCCGTTTTCCGATGAAAATAGTAAAATTTTTTGACATAAATTTTCCAAATATAATAATTAAGCATATTTATTATTCTAAAGCATCTTTATTCTTTTTATATTATATATAATCTAACTATAATATTTATTATCGTGGGGAATAATGATGAATACAACAGGACAAAAAATACGCATTGCGCGTGCAATGCGTATTCCTAAGATGGAGCAGCAGGAGCTGCTGGCTAAATTACAAGTGGAGGGATTGGATATATCACAATCCATTTTGTCAAAAATAGAAAATGGGAAACGTCCTGTATATGATATTGAATTGAAAGCTTTTTCCAAAGTTTTAGGCGTAAGTGTTAACTGGCTTTTAGGAGAAACAGATAGTTTAGATAAGAACTTATAAAGAAGGCTACTCAAAGATCCTCCCTGGAGTCGCGCGGCAATCTCTTTACATGGGGAGGCCTAGTTTAATTATTTTAGCCCATGTTGGACTAAAATCCAACATTTTAATAAATATATGCTATCCTAATAAAAAATGAAGATAACGTCTCAATTGAGTCGACATTTTATTTTTCCAAGTAGTAAAATTGTATTATCACTAAAAATTAGGAGCAGTATATGTATTTTCCAAGGGTCAAAGACATGCGTGAGGATCATGATCTTACACAAGTGCAAGTTGCAAAATATCTTGGGATTTGTCAGAGAACCTATTCTAATTATGAAAGA
>CANRVI010000010.1 GCA_947643245.1 uncultured Clostridia bacterium
ACGGTGTGTTTAAGGGCATGTCTATGACCAATCAGCTTTCCTTTTTCTGATTAATTCATCCTATTGGAATACCGGACAAATTCTCCAGCATATACTGCTGTAAAAAGTATATAGCATATCCGGGAGGGAACCATGGCCTGCAATACGAACAGCTTGAGCAACAAAATTGTGATCAGCGTATGCGACGGCAGAAAGCTGGGACATATCTGCAATTATGAAGTCGATTTATGTAATGGGTGTATTACAGCGATATTTGTTCCAGGGGAAGGCGGCCATTTTGGATTCGGACGGAGTAATGACCTGCGTATCCCCTGGGATAAAATTCAAAAAATCGGAGAGGATGCCATCCTGGTAGATGTGCCGCCTCACATGCCAGAGTGCAGTTGTCCGCCTCCGCCGCCAAAAAGAAAATGGTTTTGGTAAAGCAGCAGGAGGATCCAAATGGATCCTCCTGCTATATTTATTCAGAATTTCACTTTTGTTCAATAAACAGGCAAGGCTGTTTTGCAGTAAGAAAAATTGCCAGGCAAATTGACAATTTCTGTTTATTGTGGTAAAATAATTTTATTACTGTATACAATTCGTTCAAATTAAAAAGGAATCTTATAAATACTATGAAAAGAGTCGCCATCTTTCAAAACGATTTAAGCGTGGGAGGGATTCAAAAATCCCTGATCAATCTGCTGCGCAACATTGACTATAACCGCTTTTCCGTTGATTTGTACCTATTCGCGGAAAATACCTTTTGGAACGTAGCATTTCCTGAAAAATTGAACGTAAAGTATTTGCGTCCTGTATCCAAAGTATATTCCTTTCTTCCCTTTAATATGGCAAAAGGACTGATTCACCCAAACTTCGGCGACTGCGGGGAATATGATATAGCCATCGATTTTAACTCCTATCAAAACAGTTGCGCTGTAGGAGCAATCAAAATTCCGGCAAAAAAACGAGTCATGTGGATTCACAATGACGTTGAAATAAAGCTACAGAACGAATGGAAATATCGCCTGCTCTGGGGCCTTTTTAAGGGCAAGTTTGCTTATTACGATGAATTTATAGGAGTATCCGAAGGCCTAATTGAACCATTTAAAAAAATGTCCGGTGTGACAGATAAAAAATTCCGCGCCATTCAAAACTATATTGACACAGCGGAAATTGCCCGCAAGGTGCTGGAAGAGCCCAAAGACTTCTCTGTAGACCCAAACTGTTTCAACCTGGTAGGGCTAGGGCGTCTGTGCCACCAAAAGGCATATGACATTATGCTGGACATTTTTGCGCGTGCGCTGACGCAGAGGGAGAATCTTCGTCTGTACATTATTGGAGACGGGCCGGATCGGGAAATGCTTCAGGAAAAAATCAAAAACCTGTCCCTGACCGGAAAAGTCTTTTTGCTCGGAAATCAGTCGAATCCGTTCTGCTATATGCAGAAGATGGATGCGTTCATTTCCACTTCCCGGTATGAAGGACAACCCTTGAATATTATGGAAGCAATGGCTGTAGGACTTCCCCTATACTGCACAAAAAATCTGGAAAAATATACGCAGGGCCTTGTAGGCTACGAAAATCTGGAAGCTGCTCTGGTGCAAGCGCAAAAGACAGAAAAACAGCCGGACAATTTGGCTGGCTATAACCAAGAAATCACGGATAACATCACCGATTTAATCGAAAATTAAGCTTTAAAAATAGCAATCATACGGGCTGCCATTTTCCTGCCCGCAAATTTTAGAAAGGATATTTCTAATATGGTCAAGGTTTTGTCTGTTTTTGGCACACGCCCGGAAACGATCAAAATGGCGCCCCTAATAAAAGAATTAGAGACAAGAAGCGAAATTGAAAGTATTGTTTGTGTAACCGGCCAGCATCGGCAGATGCTGGATCAGGTACTGAAGGCATTTGACATTCACCCGGACTATGATTTAAACATCATGAAGCCCGGCCAAACGCTGTCTGGAATCACAGAAGTGATTCTGCAAAAGATGAAGGATGTTTTAGAGGCGACAACGCCGGACATCGTTTTGGTACACGGTGATACTTCAACAGCTTTTGCCACAGCGCTTTCCGCTTTTTATCATAAAATCCCTGTAGGCCATGTAGAAGCTGGTCTGCGCACCTACAACAAATATTCTCCCTATCCGGAAGAAATCAACCGGCAGTTCATCAGCTTGGTGGCGGAAATGAACTTTGCGCCTACCCAGCAAAGCCGGCAGCACTTACTGGATGAAGGCAAAGCGCCGGATACAATTTTCGTTACTGGCAATACTGCCATCGATGCCTTAAGGCTCACAGTACGTCCCGATTATGAAGATGAAATTACACGTTGGGCGGCAGGCAGCCGTTTGATCGTTCTAACTGCCCACCGTCGGGAAAACCTAGGTGATCCTATGCGTGGAATGTTCCGTGCCATTCGCCGAATTTGTGAAAAATATCAGGACGTAAAAGTGGTATATCCTGTACACCTAAATCCTGTTGTAGCAGAAGTTGCTGGTGCGGTGTTTGGCGACATGGACAGCGTCCGGCTGATCCAGCCTCTGGAGGTGGTGGAATTTCACAATCTGCTGGCTAAATCCTATATGATCCTTACAGATAGCGGCGGTATTCAGGAGGAGGCTCCTTCCCTGCATAAGCCGGTCATCGTGTTGCGGGATACCACCGAACGGCCTGAAGGTGTGCAGGCAGGAACGCTGCGCCTTGCCGGCACAAAGGAAAACGATATTTACAACATGATCAATACGCTTCTCTGTGATCCAGCGCAATATGATGCTATGTGCAGGGCGGAAAATCCTTACGGAGACGGACAAGCATCTGCCCGAATTGCAGATGCGATTATCCGCCAATACAATTCATAAATTTTGAGGTAAACAGGTTATATGAATACCAGTGTTTCTGCTTTTACAAAAACCAAAAGAAAACTGACGGATATTGTGCCGGAACTCGTTTTTGTTCTGCTGCTTATTCAGCCGGTTTTGGACATTATCTCTCACTGGGCTACGGAATGGGAAATAACACTTTATACCACTGCGTTCCGATTTCTTATGTTCGCGGGAATTCTGTTCTACAGCTTCCTCATTTCTGAAAAAAAACGTATATATATTCTATTTGGCGGTGTAATCGGCCTGTATTGGATTCTGCATGTGGCAGCCTGCTTCTTATCGGAAGGAGGCTACCAGTCTCCCTTTTCTGATTTGAACAACTTGCTGCGTACCGTACAGCTCCCCCTGTTTACGCTGAGTTTTATTACCTTTTTCAAAAAAAGCGATTTGGTTCCAAAGAAAGTTCAGTGTGCCTTTTTTATAAATATGGTGATCATGATCCATTCTATCATTTTCTCCTATATGACCGGCACACAAATCTATACGTATGTAGATGCGCAAAAAGGACTGATGGGCTGGGCAACGGTACACAACGCACAAAGCGCCATTCTTACCTTTGTTATTCCGCTGCTTCTCCTGTTTGTCTATCAAAAGAAAAACAAAGGCCTGTTTTATGCAGCCTGCGCCGTCTGCTTTGGAATCCTGTTTTTTACTGGCACTAAAGTAGATTATTTCGCTATCTTTATTATCGCCCCTGCTATAATGATCTTTTTGTTCATTCAGGGAGAGAGAAGCCCTTTTTATTATATAACGCTGCTATGCGTTACAGCCATGTGCCTGGTCTGCTATAACTCCTCTATTGTACGGGACATTCGTGAGGACCATTCTCTGGCAATGGGTTACAAGCAGGACTACGTAAACCATTTGATCAACGCAACAGAAAAAGAAGATGAAAATGGAGAAGTTTTGGGAACAAAACTTCCCAAAGACTTAGATAAAGAAAGCTTTGATGCACTGGATGATCGTATGAAGCTGATGATCCGAGAGGTGTATGACCTATATCTGTATCCAATGGTGGACACCTTTGGGTTTGAGCGCGTGTTGGAAAAATATGATTATTCCCTGTCCGTATCCAATCTGACAGCAGTGCGTCAGCAAAAGCGTTTCTTTGCCCAGCTTGCCTGGGAAGATTCTGACTTTTTTACCCGCTGCTTCGGATATGAATACAGCACACTGATCGCACAATATACCCTGGAAGACGACGAGGGAGAGATGCACGAGTTAGAAACGATTTATGATCTGGAGAATGATTTCCCCTCCGTATTCTACTATAGCGGATATATTGGATTTGCAATTTATATGTTGTTTATCGGATATTTTGCAGCTCTGATCATAGTAGGACTGCTTACCAGGGGCAAAAAGCTTATCAATCTGGAAACGGCTATGGTAGGTGTTACATTTGCGCTGGCTGTAGGTTCCGCACAATTTTCCGGAAATGTTTTGCGCCGGCCCAATGCTTCTATTTATGTGTCTGTAATTTTGGCTTATATTTATTATCTCACCGTAATTCAACATGATGTTAAATTGCGGGACATCTTTGGCATATGCAGCAGGGAAAAGAGAAAGAGCTGGAAGGAAAGCAAAGAGTAAGCAAAATCGTCGCCGTGGATGAATAAAGCGTATTTTCGTCTTGTTGCAAAGGCAGGCCAGTATGGCCTGCCTTTCATTCTCATAAATAAAAGAGGGGGACATCCCCCCCTCTTTTTCTATTAAAAAATGTTCTTCACGACAAAGTCTTTTGTTCTTCACTGTCAAGCTTATATTTCTTCCAATCCTGGCCTGGTCGATGTACTGCAAATCCCACAGTCTCTGCTTTGGGATACTCTACAGTATCACAGCACATAAACAAAAACAGCGAATCTCCTTCTTCTACTTTCACATCAGAAAAAATCAAACGAAAATGCCTGTAGAAATATTTCTGTTCTTCGTCCGCCACCCTGCCTACGGAAACCGTATTTCCTTCCACATCTCGCAGCTCCCAGTAAAAATCGCTTCCGTCCTCTACGCCCAGATATTTATAAACGCTCTCATTATAGCGCGCGGTAAGCTGCAGTTCTCCATACCCCTTATTATACACCAACGAATGGGCGGTAAAATATCCGTCAGGCGCAATTGGCGCGCTAAACTTGTGGGTGGAAAAAGCCTCCTTTCCAAGGGAAGCATATGCCTTTCGGGCAGAATCTGTTGGGATAATTTTCGTGAGGCTGCCGTTATCGTCCATCATAAAAATACGGCCCAGCATCACTAAAACACCCACTATAAACACCAGAATCAAAATCCTGCCTATAATCTTTCTAGATTTCATATAAACTCCACACCTTGTATTTTGGGCTGTTTTATTTTCTGCGCTTATGGCGCACTGATACTATTTTAATAATTTTAACATAAGATCCCGCCGCTTGCAACGAAATTTGTGTAAACAAATGATATTTTTCGTTTTCCTTGACAAAGAAAGCAGAAAAGGGTATAATGAGAACGGTTTATGCTAAGCTTGTGGGTATTAAACTGTACGCAGGTATTCTCATGGGGGGCGTACGGCTAACACCAATAAAGATGGAAAGGACATGTTTTCATGAGACTGGATTTAACACAGCTGATGAATAAGCGCATTCCGTCGCTGCCCTTTTCCTTTTCCCTTACTTTGGATGCCGTGGAGGATGCGCCGCAGCTTCCGGACGATGTTACCCTATCCGCACCGATCCAGGTTTCTGGCAACGTGATTGACAACGATGGATATATGGCGCTGCGAGCCAATATACGTGCCGACTACGAAGCTGTCTGCGACCGGTGTTTGACACAGCTGACGGGTACCCTTTCTTTTCCGCTAGATCGAATTGTCACCACAGGTGGGGCCGGCGTCGAAAATATAGAGGAAGATGATGTCGTATGGGTAAAAGACGGGGGAATCAATTTTGACCGTGAGGTTTTAGAGGCTGTAATCCTAGAATTGCCAATATATCATCTTTGCAGCGACGACTGCCCCGGACTGTGTGATACTTGCGGCAGGAAAATTGGAGACGGCTGTACATGCTGTGAAAAAAAAGAAATTGATCCAAGAATGGAAATATTTCAAAAACTACTTGATAAAATGGATAAATAGTAGTATAATGGATTGTAATGATCCTTTTTAACGATACAAAGGGGGGATTCCAATGGCAGTACCGAAGAGAAAAGTTTCAAAAGCACGCAGAGATAAGAGACGCTCCAACGTGTGGAAGCTGTCCATGCCCGGCATGGTAAAGTGCTCCAACTGCGGTGAATATAACCTGACGCACAGAGTTTGCAGTGCATGCGGTTATTACGACGGCAAGCAAGTCATTGCTAAAAAAGAAGCATAAGAATGGTAAACCGCCTGAGCGCCTGTAGGTTGCTGCGGCGGTTTTTCCGTTGAAGGTATTTTCCCAGGGAAAGGATATACATGCTGTGATCCATCAACCAGAACAAAACAATCGGGGGCCCGAGGCCACTGTGCTGGCCCTTTTTTTCTGCGCAACGGTCGGGTTTGTGTTTGCATCATTCAGTGGAATTGCCGGCAGAGGATTTCTGCAGGGAATGTCGCTTATATTTTTTTGTGCCATGATCTATATTTTGGTACGATACAAATTTTTTCGTATTCGCTACATTGTTCGCCCAGGTAGTAGGATTGACACAGACAGCCACGGAGAAGCTGCCACTGCTGTAAAGAGTGATGATACAAAGTGTAGCAGTGCATTGCGCCTGCCGCCCAATCAGCTGGACTTTGTTGTGGAAAAAGCACAGGGGAATCGGGCATTGACGGCAGAATGCGTATTGTCTTTAGGTAAGTTGGCTTTCTGTATTCCCTTGCCTCAGCAGCGTGGGGAACGACGAAAAATTATCAAGCAATATAAAAAGGCCAAAACCTACCGTTATCTTCGAAATATGGTGGGGGCACATCAATGTATGCTGATATTTTCCAGCCGGGATATGGATGATGTAAAACTAATTATTGAACCTTCCGACGAGATGGAAGGATATCTGTCCGCGGTAGCACGGTTTAATCAGGATAAAAAGGAGGCGTAAGTAATACGCCTCCTTTTTATCTGTACTTTTGTACTGCTTCCATCGTGTCGTTGATCTGTACCTCTGCAGCACGTTCTATTGATGCGAGCCGGGAAGAAAATACCCCCGGTTCCCGAATTAAATTCCGCAGGGTATCCAAGATATCGCCCCAATTATATATAGCGGCAGGGTCAATCGTTCCGGTATTTAGAATACGATATAAATTCTCCCTGGACTTCTCATCGTCCACATACTTAAAGGATAAAACAGAATTTACATAGCACTCCCGCATACCTCCGGGGCGATACCCTTCAGCCGCCAAATTTTCCAGGACTATACCTGTTCGCAGCAAATTGCGGCCGGTCGCCATTACGCCCAGAGCAGGCACATTCCCAGGCAGATAGGAAATATAATTTTCCTGATGCTCGGTTCCCTTTGGAACCGGGAGTACGCCAAACTCATCGTCCATATCCCGCAGACTTCCGAGGGACCCTATATCCATAATATAAAACAGACTGTGCCGCTCTAAAAACATATCTCTGCTGCTGATTCCATCGGATTCGTTTATCTCTGTATCATACACGTAGGGAATTCTACCGTAAAGCTGTTCTGCAACCTTCATAAACGTATTGTAAAACGCTTCACTTGTGCTGCAGGCGAACGCAGGTATGCCGTATTCGTCCTGCTGGCTAATACGCACATCACTGCCGTAAAGCAGAGGAAAAGCATTCTCCGCAGACAGCGCTGTTCCGTACAAGTCCTCCCAAGTCAGCGCGCCATCTCCGTCTATATCAGCATCTACCGCATCCATCATGGACAGCATGGCGTCCAGCGTCCATTTTCCACTGTCCACCAGGTCATAAGGGTTTGGCAGACCTTTATAATCCCTAATAAATATCATATTTACGCCCACCATGCTGTGCGCGTCATAGTAAGATAAATTTATATCTCCAAAAAACAAAAATCGCGCGCCGTCAACAGCTGCCTCCTGCATCAAATCCATTTCCCACCAAGGCTTGGACAAATGCACCGCTGTAAGGTATTCGTCTGTAACCAGATATCCTGCTACTGCTAAAATAGACATGTAGGTAGCGCTGTTCCACACAGCGCTGTATTTGTCCTCGTCTGCAAGACAGGAAGCTACTGCAATATCATGAATCTTTTCCGGTGTATCCCGTACTTCCTCAATGGTAATGTTCAACCGCTCTTCCACATTATTGTTTCGCCGGTAGAGCGTTTCGTTCAGCGTGTCCCCCTCCAGAGTATCCGTGTCCATATTAGAAGCAGAAGAACCGGTACGGGCATTAAGAATTGTAAAGGTATATTCGTCAAAGCTACCCGGCGGAACATCTGCAAACAATTCCCCTTCTTCCAGACGAAAGTCTGCAGCTGTGTCATAGGTATGTCCCCCAGACTGTTTTCCACCACAGCCTGTAAGCCCAGCCGCAAGGCCAATGGCCAGCAGCAAACAGATATTTTTTCGTCCCAGCATACGTTCCTCTCCCTCTTGACCTGCCGTTTAAATATCTGCCCGCTCTGCATACATAGCGGCAAATTGAGCGATAAACTCTTTTCTTGCCGGCAAATTGTCGCCCAGCAGTGTATCAAAAATCTCCTCTGTAGCCTTAGCGTCCGCTTCGGATACTCGGATCAGACGACGGGTAGCCGGATTCATTGTAGTCTGCCACATCATGTCCGGCTCGTTTTCCCCAAGTCCTTTTGACCGCTGCAGCGTATACTTTACATCACCAATCTGTTCCAGAATCTGCGCCTTCTCCGGCTCATTATATGCAAAATAAATTTTATCTTTTACAGTGATCTCGTACAGGGGAGACTCTGCAATGTACACCTTTCCTTCCAAAATAAGGCTGGGAAGCAACCGGTAAAACATAGTCAGCAACAGGGTACGAATCTGGAATCCATCTTCATCGGCATCGGTACAGATGATGATTTTAGACCACCGCAGGGATTCTATATCAAAGGGAACAAAATCCCCCTTTACCTTACCCTGGATTTCCACGCCGCAGCCGATTACCCGCAAAAGGTCCACAATTATATCATTTTTAAAAATTTTTTCATAGGTACTTTTTAAACAGTTCAGCGTCTTTCCCCGTACCGGAATGATCGCCTGAAACTCCGCGTCCCGTCCCAGCTTACAGCTGGTCATTGCGGAGTCTCCCTCTACAATATACAGTTCCCGGCGCAGGGGATCCTTGGAACGGCAAGAAACAAACTTCTCCACTCGGCTGGCCACATCGTTGGTAGTCGCCAATTTTTTTCTGATGTTCAAGCGGGTAGATTCCGCCGTTTCTCTGGAACGCTTGTTCACCAGAACCTGACTTACCAGTTTGTCCGCCTCCATGGCATTTTCCAGAAAATAAATTTCCAGCTGTTGTTTTAGAAAATCCGTCAGCGCCTCCGCAATAAAAGAGTTGGTTATGGCCTTTTTCGTCTGGTTTGCATAAGAAGTTTGTGTGGAAAAAGAGTTGGTTACTAGCACCAGACAGTCCTCCACGTCTGCAAAGGTTATTTTAGATTCGTTTTTATTGTATTTGCCCATCGCTTTCAGTTTTCGGTCAATGGCATATACAAAGGCATTTTTCACCGCTCGCTCTGGTGAACCCCCGTGTTCCAAAAAGCTGGAGTTATGATAATATTCCAGCACATTTACGGTGTTTGAAACACAAAAAGACACCTCGGCAATCAGCCGGTATTCTTCTTTATCCTCTCGATCCCGTCCCCGCGTCTCCGGCATTTTCCACAACACTGGCTGGGTCATAGCCGTATCCCCCGCCAGGCGGGCCACATAATCGGAAATTCCGTTGGGATACAGGAATTCCTTTTCATCAAAGGACCCGTCCGCGTTTTCATACCGCAGACTGAACCGCAGTCCAGCATTGACCACCGCCTGCTTCTCTAAGGTGTCCTCATAAAAAGCTTTGGGAATAGAAATATCGGTGAACACATCCAGGTCAGGACGCCAGTATGTCACCGTACCCGTCCGGCGCTCCCCTTTTTCCAGTTCTCTGGTTTCCAACTGCCCCACCGGATTCCCCTTTTTAAAGGACATGTGTGCCAGGTTCTGCCCATCAAAGGAATGCACCTCAAAAAATTCTGAAGCATACTGGGTGGCGCAAGCGCCAAGCCCGTTCAGCCCCAAAGAAAACTCATATCCGCCGGTACCGGAGTTATTCTTATACTTTCCGCCGGCATACAGCTCACAATAAATCAACTCCCAGTTGAAGCAGTCGTACTTTTCATTATATCCCATGGGGATTCCGCGTCCCCGGTCGTCCACCTCGATAGAATGATCCCGATAAACGGTGACGGTGATAGAGGACCCGTATCCCTCTCTCGCCTCATCCACAGAATTGGATAATATCTCAAAAAAGGCATGTTCACAGCCTTCCAGTCCATCTGAACCAAATATAACTGCCGGACGAAGGCGTACCCGATCGGCGCCCTCCAGTTTTTCTATGGATTGGTCGTTGTACTGCGCCGTTTCCTTTTTCTTTGTCATGTGCTCTTTTACCCTTCCTTATAACTGCCAGTTACCAGTCAAATTTTGTAACAGTTTTCCCGTCCCTGCTGACCAGCAGGTACCCGCAAACGGAATATCTGTCGTCCTCGGGCAGGTACCAGGAAACCCGCACTTTATAAAAGCTTTCTCCCGTTTCTGTGTCCTCCATGGTACCCTGCGATGCAAAAGAATACGAATATCCTACATCTGGGTCTTTCTCCCCCAGATACGCCTTTGCTGCAGCCAGAGCTTCCTCCTCTGTGATATACTTTTCCGAATAATTGGTAGTAGTATCTTCTTCATCCACAGTAGTTTCCACCATTGTGGTATCTTCCTCCGTCTGAGGATCTGTTTCCCGCGGACGTGTCGTTTCTTCTGTTTGCTGCGTTGTTTCTGGTGTTTCTTCTTCCATTTGACGCACAGAGCAGGCGCTCATGGAAAGCGTGAGCACCAGCAATATTGCCGCGATTATTCTCTGTTTCATATAACTTATTCCTTTCCTACTCACCTTTGCCAAGTCCTGCCTGCAGTACCTTCAAATAATCCCCTTCTGTGAGGGTTTCCATATTATACAGCATCAAAACCTGATCGATATCATTTTCCAGACAAAACTGAAGCATGGAGGCCTTATAATATCGAAGGTCTATTAAAATCAAATCGTAATGCCGTGCTAAAAAAGGTACCATGCTGTGCGCAAAAGAGTCTTTCAGCACCAGCAACGTCTGCCGGTCGCCGTCTCCATTCTTTATAATATGGGTATACCCAAAGTTCCCACCCAGAAAAGAAGCATACTGATCCTTTTTCTCTAAAAACTCTCGGACATAAAAACTGTCGAAAATTGCATACTGTTTTCCGTCCCGCTCTTCATAAGTGCATCCTGCATAACCTTCAAACTGCATGGTATTATCCTGTATGGCCATGGTATAGGCATCGTCATCTTCATAATGATAATAGACAATGGGGTCAGGAAGCGCCCATTTTACTCCGGCGGCTGACCAGGTAGTGCCATAAAAATCGTGTGAGGCTTCTTCCGCTGTAAATGCACCAAGGGCCAGCGGCGCGCCTCCAAGAGCTTCCATCACTTGAACATATGCGTAATATGCACCGAGAGACGTCCAGTGGTGATCGGTTTTGTAATATACCGCCTCTCCGTCTGCAGCATGCCTGCGTAAAGGATCTCGAAGATTTAAATAGGAAAGTCCATTTGAGCCTGTAACGTCCTTTAAGACACCCCAAATTCTATCCGAATAATAGGATCCGTAAACGGACGGCAAATACTGGTCACACACATCTTGCTTGCGGCCCACAAAAGCAGCTGTACACAAAATGTCCTTTTCCTCTGCCGCCCTCTGAAATTTTGCGGCAGCGTCCAAATTGGTTTTTAAAATTGTTTCATTCGGGTAATCCGCACGTGCAGTGAGATATCCATCACTGCCGAAAATCACCCCGTTGTTCTGCCCTTTTAGCTGAATCGTTTCTGAAAAAGCTTTCATCCCCACAAAGAAATTACGAAAGGGAAACTGGTCTGCCATATAGTCAGAAACCTGTTCTGTAAGCCCACCGGAAAAAAAGTTTTCTGCAGAAATCTCCGGGGCAGAGGCAAGTACCCTATTTTCCTGGGCAGAAAAATCCGAGTCCGGCAGCACCCAGAACAAAATTGCCATTACATAAATAAACCCAAGTGTCAGCAGAATCAGCAGCACATCTGCGCCCCGGCTTTCCTTTTTCAAATGCATCTGCATCTGCAGATATCGGGCCGCCTCACCGTCTGCGGTAATTTTCTCTTTTTTTGCCGGCACCCCTGTGGGAACTGGCTGTATATCTTTTTCTAAATAATCCATAACGATTCACCGCCTTTCTGCTTAAAACCGAAAGTATAAAAACGGGTTATAGGAAGAATCCACCAAATATGCGGTGCATAGCACCAGCATAACGGCACAGGCTGCGCTGATCGCCACTCGTGCTCCTTTGCCTTTTTCATACAGCTTATAAAACAGCCGCTTAGGAAGCGGAGTGGAAGCAATACACAAAATCGCCAAAAACAATACACTGCGCAGTAAGTCAAAGGTGGCCCCGGCCTCACTAAAGGAGACGACGCCCTGGCCAAACATATATCCAAGATAGGTGATTCCAGCGCCAAGGTCTTCAAAGACAAACAGCCACCATCCGAACAGTACCACTATCAGCGTGTAAAGATGGCTGACAAATGCTGGCATTCGCTGTAAAATCTTTTGTAAAAACAGCTTTTCCAGCATCAGAAAAATACAGTAATATACGCCCCACAACACATAGTTCCAACTGGCCCCATGCCAGAATCCGGTAAGCAGCCAGACAATAACAATATTTCGAAGGTTTATCAGCTTAGAACAGCGATTTCCTCCAAGGGGGATATACACATATTCCCGAAACCAGGTTCCCATGGAAATATGCCACCGCCGCCAAAACTCCGTAATACTTTTGGATACATAGGGATAAAAAAAGTTTTCTTTAAACTGAAAGCCCAACATTTTCCCAAGCCCGATAGCCATATCGGAATAACCGGAGAAGTCAAAATAAATCTGGAAGGCGTAAAACAGCATTCCAAGCCATGCACCAACTACGGTAGCGTCTGTGGCGGAAAGTGCCTGAAATCCTTCCCACATAGCACCAGCGCAGTTGGCGAGAAGAATTTTTTTCGCCATACCGCAAATAAAGGTACGCATGCCAGAAGCAAACAACTCGATGTTGTGCGGACGGGAGCGAAGTTGGTCGTCCACATCCTGATACCGAACGATAGGGCCGGCAATCAGCTGGGGGAACAAAGTAACATATGCTCCAAAAGAAGCTATGTTATGCTGCACCTTTGCGTCTCCACGGTAAATATCAATGGTATAGGACATAGTCTGGAAGGTATAAAAGGAAATGCCAATAGGCAGTCTCACGTCTGCTAGCAGCGGAATTTTTTGCAGAAACGCAAAGGGAAGAAGCTGCAGGTTAGACACGATAAACGTGTAATATTTGAAAAAGCCCAAAATACCCAAATTGATTACCGCGCTGGTAATTACAAACCGGCGCGCTTTTTTCTTATCTATTTCCCGGTATTTGCCTACGAAATATCCGCAGATATAGTCCACAATAATGGAAAACAGCATGATGGTTACATAAATCGGCTCTCCCCAACCGTAAAAAGCAAGGCTTACGATGAGAAGAACCACGTTCCGAAATGCCAGAGGCACGATAAAATAAAGCATAATCGATGCCGCAAAGTATAGGAACAAAAACTCAAGGGATGAAAATACCATAATCGTCTCCAAAATGAGAAATATCAAATAAAACGCTCACAAAAATTTCCTATGTTATTGTAGCATATCTTGCCGCAAAAGAAAAGGGGGGGATTTCAGACGTTTTTTTACAAGAAGCCTCCCTCTGCAGCTTCTCAATGGTCCCCAATGGGATGTCCTGCGTTACACTAGGGCAGTAGCCGCCGCAAGCGAGATAGAAAAAATACCATTACAAAAGATTCTCGTCATAACAAGCCCGCTGCCCGCCAATAAACTTTGGCCTGGTTCGGGCGGCATTCAATGTCGCAGCGCCGATTTTCTTTATAGACAGCCGAAGCGGCACCGCTACCCTCCGTAAATGCATACCGATTAGTGTAAGACCAATGTCTAGGCCGGCATGGGCTGCAATTTCCTCCACCACCACAGGATCTGCAGCGCCATGATACGCCGCTGTAGCAAAGGAGCCTCCAGCCTTGGGCTGAGGCACCACGTTTACGGCCTCCGCCTGCGGCACGGCAGCGCGTTCAATCACAATTGCCCGGTTCAAATGCTCGCAGCATTGGGCCGCAAGAAAAATTCCTGCCGGGGAAAATACCGACATCAATCCCTCATAAATGGCCTGAGCTGCATGCGGCACAGACGACGTACCGATACGTTCTCCGCATACCTCGCTGGTGGAGCAGCCTACAACAACAATTTGTCCTTCTCGCAGATTTGCAGCCGAAACAAGCTGCGTCGCCGCCTCTCTTGCCTGCTCTCTCAATTCTTCATACATATCATCTGTCTCCTTTTCCCTATTATATTCTTTCCAAATCAGGCATTCTTAGCCGCTTCCAGCTCCAAAATTTTTGCTACAGCCTGGTCTGCATATTCGCCCAAGGTACACTTAGCCGTCCCCGCAATATGAATTGCACATCCCTCTCCGGGAATAAGAACCTTCTCTGCCGGACTGCGTCCTACAGCCTCTGCCATCCCCGGGGTCACCTCTCCGACAAGGGACGCGGGAATCGCAATGCCTACAGGCCCTACAATATAGGATGCCTGGGCCGCGGCGCAAATTACAGGATATTCCCCAGTGGCCCCGTAATCTGCACCGGATCGAAGCATTGCCGTCGTTGCAATGGTATTCGTACCTACTGCTGTAATCGAAAAATCCATAGAAGATGCTTTGATCCGTTCCGTAAGAAGAACACCCAGCCGTCCTCCTTGTCCATCAATAATAAGAATCGTTTTCTTTTTCATATAATCCCACTTTCTTCCAGCACGCCCTGCGGCACCGGAATACAATCCCCAAGAGCAAGCGAATACAAATATACTTCATCAAAAGGACGGCCCAGCATATCCTGGCACAACTCCCTATACAAGTCGATTTGGCGCTGGTGTCTGGGCAAAAGTTTTTTAGCCGCAAGGGACGGATCCCTTCGCTCCGCTCCAGTCAGCCGGTCTGTTTTATAATCCAAAAGTACGGCACGTCCTTCTTGATCTACAAACATACAGTCCACGACACCCTGAACAGTAATATTTGTTTTCGTTTCTGCAAGCTTTTCCTGAAGCGCTAAATCCGTAGTGAACCGGGCTGCAGGCAACACCGCGTTGAATCGAAACTCCCGATACATCTCTCTAGCCCGGACCATACGCCCAAATACAGCAGATTGGACAAACGCTTCAATTTCTTCTAAACGCACCAACTTCGCCTGCTCCTTTGTAAGAAAGGACATCTGCAGCAGACAGTCCAATTCCGCCTGCGCGCCTGTTTTCCACAACCTCTCAAAATTGCAAAACTGCATATAAAGATGGGTGGCAATGCCTGCCTGGGCTGCGCTGTCTTTCCGCGTCCCATCTAAAAAGGCAGGCACGGGAATCTCATCTGTATCCCACTGTACCGACGGCTGCACCAAATCAAGGGGAATCAATTCCGGTTCTTCCTGATTCAAAATATCCGGACGCAGCGCGGACACAGTGAGTTTTGCAGGTATATCCTGTAAATGCCTGAGAGGATATGCAAAACAAAATCGTTTGGCAAAAGTCTCCCGCCACATTTTTTGAGCGTAGTCTGCCGGACCATCTTCCTTTCTTTCTGTCTTTACAGCTTCCTTCAGCAGCAAGCCTTCTCCGATCACAAACCGAAAACACGCGGTATCTCCTTGCCGGGCAGCACCATCGATAATCCATTCTCCAAGACTTGTGCAAGATAGAAGCTGATACGCATCCGTTTCTTCAACAGCACGACTGCGCGCCTGTTCCAGTCTTTTTGCAGGATCTTCCACCATACAAGTAATATACAGCTGCTCTCTGGCCCTGGTCAGCGCCACATACAGTACACGCATTTCTTCCTGCACCATCCGGTCCTGCAGCTGCAGCGACGCTGCACGCCGCAGAGGCGTATCACAGCGGACAAGCCCCCCCGGATCATACAGCTTCATACACAGTCCCATATCCGGGCTGAACAGCACCCGATCGGATAGTTCCCTAACATTAAAATTGCGGGACATATCGGAAAGAAAGCAAATAGGGTATTCCAGACCCTTGGAACGATGAATCGTCGTAATGGTAATCGCATCCTCTACCGGCAGTTGTCCACCGGCGTCCTTTTGCTCCATAAGTCCTTGCAGCAGCCGAATAAAATCGTGCAGCACGCCCCCCTGCCGGCCGCAGGCCGCTCCATGAGACGTAAGCTGCTTTAAGGAGCGGCGGATTTGAATATTGCTTCGTTTATCATCTCCCTGATAATATAGAAAGCCTGTATCCCGGATAATTCTTTGTAAAATCTCATCTGCACGCATATATCGTGCAGCCGTTCTCCAATTTTCTATCTGTTCCGTGAAAGCAGCGCAGCGCTTCCCGAGAGGCGTAGTTTCCTTGGCGCAGCGACGCACACTGTACCATAAAGGACCCTTTTCCCCACACCGGATGTTAATTAAATCATCCAAGCTAAAGCCAAAGAGCGGACTTTTCATAGTCCCCGCCAGGTAAATATCCTGCAGTGGATTGTCGGCTGTGTGCAGCAGACACAGCATCAAAATCACTTCGCTGCATGCAAAGAACGGATCCGCGGCGCTATTAGCTACCGCAATACCCCGTCGGGAGAGGGCCTCGGCATAAGCAGCTGCTTGCCTGCCGGAGCGCAGAAGAATCGCGATGTCTCCTGCACGCACCGGCGCGCCGCCAGAAAGTATCCCCTCCTGCAAAAGGGACCAAATCCTTTCAGCCACGTACTCTGCCTCCGGATTTGCAGCATCTCCGTCTGCCTCCTCCACGGGGGATACAAGACATATTTCCACCGGACGTTCCCCTGCGCTGTCCGCTTTTGCGCAAACCAATTCATCCTGCCTATCAAAGGGTGTATCTCCCGCTGCAAATACATATCGGGAGATCCGGTTTGCAAAATCGATTATGGCGCTGTCTGAACGGAAGTTCTCCTGCATAAAAATGGCCGTACCATCCTGTCCCTCTCCGTATCGGATACGGTATCCCGTAAATACATCTGGACATGCGCCGCGAAAACCATAAATCGACTGTTTTACATCTCCAACCATAAAGCGCCGGCATCCATGGGATATAGCGGAAAAAACCGCATCCTGGATTCGGTTGGTATCTTGATATTCATCGATAAAAATATAGTCAAACTGCCGGCCTATCTCCTTCGCCGCAGGCGTAGCCCCCCCATCCTCGGCACAAAAAATTCTTTTTGCAAAAAGCTCCAAATCTGAAAAATCTACCCGTCCGATTTCCCGCTTTTTAACGGCAAACCGTGCTTCAAATTCTGTAAGTACCCTGGCCGCCGCTCGGACAATGGCTGCATTTTGCTGCATTAATCGTGCCATATCTTCGCTGGTTGGGAGAAAAAATGCCTGCCGCAGACTTTTGACCTCATCGCCAAAGTCCTGCCTGACCTCTTTAAATCGCACATATGCGTCCGTCTGCTTCTCCGCTTTTAAAGGAGACAGCCGCGGCTGGGCAAACGCCTCCAAAAAATCGCGTGCCATAGCAAACTCCCTTTCGGATATTTGCGCCAACTTCCTTGCAAGTTCAGTCGATTCCAACGCCAGCACACTATATTTTTCCGTGTCGGAGCAAGCAGACAGCTCACCTGCAAGCGTCTGAAATATTCTGGAAAAGTGAGCGCCTGCACGGGCCATCCTACGCCGTACCGGCGCACCGAATATGGAAGAAAGAAAGTCACCCGCTCCCGTTTGTGTCTCCTGCGCCCACCGATACAAGTCTCCAGTGCAGTATCCTTCCGATACAATCGTATTCCAAATCGACAAGAGTGTAATATCGAGAGACGTCTCGTCCCGTCCGCCGGAAAAACAGTCCGCAAGCGCTTCAAAATCTGCCTCGTCCGCATCCGCTGCGGCAGGCGAATCAAAAAAGTCACCCACCGTTTCCTGCATTACTTCTTTTTGCAGCACCGCCGTCTGGGCCTCCTCCATAACAGAAAAATCCGGCGGTAACCCAAGAGCAGCGTAATACGGCTGAAGGGAAGAGAGAAAAAAACTGTGAATCGTCATAATTTTTGCTCCAGGCAGCATGGTCAGCTCCCGCAGGAGCCGGCGATTGCTCGGATCTTTTGCCAGCGCTGCTGTCAACGCTTCTCCTACTCGGCTGCGCAGTTCTCCCGCCGCAGCCTTCGTAAAGGTAACGACCAACATTCGGGACAGGCTGGCTTGCTCCGACGGATCTGTCAGCAAACGAATGATCCGCTGGGTCAGCGTGGCTGTTTTTCCACTTCCTGCCGCTGCAGACAAAATGAGATTTTTTCCTGCAAAATCAATGGCCGCCTGCTGGGACGCGGTCCAAATACGCTCCGTCATATAACTCCTCCCTTCTTTTTGTTATTCCATATGCCTGCACACTGCCCGCATAGGACAGCTATCACAAGGCAACCGACCTCCCCGACGGACAGGATTGGAACAGGCTCTTCCGCTTTTCACCTGATTCCCCATCCGCTGCAAAGCCGCCGTCAGACCCTGGTAAATCTCTTCAAATTCCTCTTTTGCAGCAAGGCTGCTGTGTTTTGAATAGCTGCCGTCTTTATTGACTGTTACAGGGATATATTTGCCGGATACGTCCTTGTCCATAGCACGGATGACAGCATCGTCCCGCAAAATAATTCCCCGCCGAGAAATATTCTTTTTCGCCACTTCCCTGGCCGTATCCCCATCTAAGGGAACCGGAGAAGACGCGTCTCCAGGCCGAGCGCTAAAATACACCGCCCCCGCCGGTATTAATTCCTCTCCCATAGGAGCAAGCTTTTGGTAAAAGGGGCTTCCGGTGCTGCTGCAAATAGAAAAAAGATACAGCAGCAATTGGACATTATGCCCGCTTAACACTTCCTGTAAAGAAAAATTTTTGCTGCCGGTTTTGTAATCGGCAACCCGTACATACACCTTTCCGTTTTTGCGCAGAATGTCCAATCGGTCTACAATACCCCGCATGGTCATAACGCCATCTCCGTTTAGCGGAATGCGCAGCGCCGGAAGCGTATCGTCAAAGCCTACCGGAAGCTCAAAGGCATACGGAATAAAATCAGACTGGCCAAATTCTTCGTTAAGGGATTGGCCATACAAAATTACGCTCCGCTGCAGGCGGCGGAAAAGATAATCCGTACGCCGGCTGGCAGCAGCACCTTGGCTGACCGATGCAATATAGCCCCGAATCAGCCGCTCCGCTCCGCTGACAATCTTCTCGTTTGGCAGGGGAAAACCCTCCTGGACTGACGTACGCATAAAGTCTTCCAAAATTTTATGTACAAAGTTTCCAACATCCACCGGGCGAATCTCTGCCGTTCTTCCCTCATCCAAACGGAGCACATATCGGCAGTAATAGGAGAAAGGACAATCTCCAAACGTTTCCAGTCGGGACTGCGTCATAGAAAGCGTACCGCCGAACAGCGCCTGTGCGGTTTGCAGAGCTACCTGCTCTCTGTCTGCGGACAAACTTCCCTGGGGAACCTGTTCATCTCGAAGCATATCGCCCAAAATAGCCCCGCACGGCGTATGCAAGAGAATGGGCAGCAAACGGCGCGCGGCACTTTTAGACCACACCATCTCCAGCGGATCCGGGCTTGTAAGATCGATGACCTCAGCATTTGGCAGAAGCTGCATAATGCGTGTCGCCCCGGAAGAAGGATGCCAAGCTCCGTCCGTGCAAGGAATCATGACTGTGAGCGTATCCGTCGGAGCGCAAACAGTTCGGTAAAAATGAAACAGCGCCTCTCCTTGCCGCTCCACAGCTCCGGGAGAGAGGTGGATTCCAAGAGCATCCAGCGTTTCTTTATCCAGTTCACCGAAAAATCCGCCTTCCAAAGGTACCGCGGGAAACTCTCCATATACCGCACCCAACACGATCACATGACGTACATCATCCAAACGTATACTATGAGCGCTGCCTAATACTACCCTGTCAATTCCATCCGGAATTGTTCCGATTTTACAGGACTGAGCAGTACGCAGGCACAAACCGTAAAATCGTGCTGCATCCATATGGGCGTCATCTGCTTTTGAATCCGATTCCGCGCCTTGCGCAATCGTATCCAGGATGTCACATAAAACAGACCATACCTGACGTACTTCCTGGGCCGCAGATGCGTCTCCCTGCTTCTCCAGTCTGTTTGCTTCTCTTCGAAGCCCGTTGTACACGTCAAAATCACAAAGCAGCCGATAAGCAGCTGTACATACGGTTCGGGCCGGTCCAGGAAAGGCGTCGGCAAAAGCATCCAGCACCGGGGCAAGCTGCGCCCTAGCCTGGTTTGCCATGGAAAGCAGTTCCCTCCCCCATGCACTGACTGTTTCTGTATATCCATCCGGATTCATGTTCCATCCGTCCGGATCACAGAACATACGCCGGCCCCGAATCCGCCATTTTTCCGTATACTGCTCCAGCGCGTCACAACAGTCGGGGCTGACGCCGGTCAGCCCTGTCTTTGCGCAGGAAACCACATCCTCACGTCTCCATCCCCCTGCCACCACAGCCGCCGCAGTAAGCAATAGACGCACAGCCGGCTGCATCACAGCCGTTTTCTTGCCGGAAAGATATATGGGAATGCCCAAATCGGACAAAATCGTATCGGTTATACTCCGTCTGGATTCCATATCTGCGGCCACCACTGCAATATCCCTATAACTCGCGCCTTGCTGAACCAGCCGCTGAATCACGCCGCCGGCGGCATATGCCTCGTCATATACATCCGCACATCGAATGATTTTCACATTGTCGGCTTCTCCCAGATACGGTTGCGCTTTATGATCCCACAAGCTACGGGTAAGTACCCCTAATGGTCCGGAGGGTGTACAGGAAATTTCCTTCGCGCATACCTGGCGTCCGCTCTGCGCGCACATACGCGCCATATCATGGACAAACCGACGGATGTGCTCAAGGTGCATCTCACCCCCATCCCCCCCAGTTTCAAGCGGACAGGCAAAAGTCATTGTAAAATCCGCGGCCTGCTGCAGAATCTGCTTAGCGATTCCTTTCTCACCTGGCGTAAAGGTATAGAACGAGTCAATATATACATCGCAGCTATTAAAATAATTATGTATAGATAATGTCTGGATCAGTGCATCGGGTATCTCCTGCGGGTCATCATAGGATATGTGCAACAAAGTATCATATGCGGCAAAAATCGCCGAAAGATCCAGCAGCTTGTCCCGAAGCGCGTCTTGCCCCTCCTGGAGCTGCTCTGCCGCCTTTCCCAGCATAGCCGGCGTAACGGAATATGCCTTTAATTCACTGACTGCGTGCAAAAGAAGCGGGATATACCGGTCTTCTCTGTCCTCGCGCCCATATATATGTAGGCTGTCCCGCAAAGCAACAAGGGCATTCCACATCACAAGCGTCTTTTTGGCATCTGTAATGTAATGCTTTGCCACGCCTCCAAACCGGCGGAAAACACTGTCTGCCAAACGTGTAAAGCTGACAATTTCCGTTTGGAGCATAGCGCCGGCCGGCAGTGCCTGCGCACAACGCCGATCCCACACCAGCGCCTGCTGTTCAGGCACAATTAGCACAACCCGCCGGCCTGCCTTCAGGGAGCACTGCATTTTTTGCAGAATGTATGTACTTTTTTCTATGGAACCCAGTCCGAAAACAAATTCCGTCACTACAGCGCCCCCTTCCTGTATTTTCAATACTTTATGGCCTTTAGCAACACATGCTGTATCGCTGCATACACGATGAGCAGCGGCACACGCAAAGGCCCACGTATATTTAACATTATACATTATATTTTTTAGCGAATCAACTGTCCGAAGGAAAGCAGACAAAAATTTCAGATTATATCTTGCAAAAGCAGGCGCTTTATGCTATACTGCTGTTTATAAACGGCCTATGATAGGGTGGCATAGTTCCCCTCCAATACAAAGAAAGGTATGGTTATAAAACAATGGCAATGCAACACCACGACGGCGCTGAAATCGACCGCGCCACACATTCAATTAACTACACTGAATTTACTGTAAAAAAGAAAACAGAAGGCATGCTGATTCTGGCAAAAATCGGACTGATTGTCCTGTACGTTGGAATTGTAGTGGCAATTTGGGCGCTGGCAAGTTGGTGGCTGGGATGTATCAGTTTGTTGCTTTCTATTATCACCTGGTATTTCACTTGGCCCTTTGTAAACATCGAATATGAATATACCACTGCTTCCGGAGATCTTCAGTTCACTAAAATTTATGGAGGAAGAAAACGCTCTCCCATTTTGGAAAAGAAAATAAAAGATATGGAGCTGATCGCTCCCTATACTAGCGAGTATACCAGCAAATTTCCGTCTATTGCAAAGACCTACGACCTGCGCAAAAGCGTGAAGCAAAAGGAAGATGTATACTTTGCCGTATTCGATGAAAAGGGAGAAAAGCACTGCGTTCTGTTCCAATGCACCAACAAAGCCCTGAAAATCTTTACAAAATATAATAAAGAGAACACTGTCACTGTAGACACACTTCACTATTGATGCTGTTCTAACCCATACCACCCCCGCATATATTCCAAAGGAATACTGCGGGGGTGGTTTTATGAAAAAACGGATTGGATTAATTACTATATTGCTACTATGCGCCCTACTGCTATGCGCATGCGGCAAAGCGAAAAAAGACGCTGTGCTTTGGTATCAGCAAGGCCCTGCTGAGATCAGCGGAGAGCTCCAGGGAGAGGGCGGCACGTATACAGTAACGCTTTCTCTGGGTCGGGTAGACGATACTGGCAGTAGAGATATCACACTGTCTTTTTCAGCGCCGGAAGAAATTGCAGGTATTGTATTTCGTTTGCGAGGAGATACCGCTTTTGCCGTATACGATACAGTGGAAATTCCCCTTTCCAAAGAAGCCGTAGGCAATCTGTTTGCACCTGCACAACTGTTTGCCCTGCGGGAGGAAGATATCAATGATATCCAAACCGGAGAAGACGGAGCAACCATGATTAAGCTGTCGGACGGCCAAAACTACTGGGACATTTCCACTGATACAGAAGGTATTCCCCAAAGCATCTCCGCTACGGTTTCAGGGGAAACCCTTTCCTTTACGATCACATCTTTCGTTCAAACCGATACGTAAATTATTCCCGTCAACACATGCTATACCAACGAACTTTTCCTGCAAAAACCCCCGCCTGTGGCGGGGGTTTTTCATTAAGGATTATCCTGTGATCTCTACAGGAGCGGCAACGTCAATGCCGTTATTTGTATTGAGCCCAAAACTAACGGTAATCGCTTCATCCACTGCCTGCATCATATGATCATCCAAATGACCCATTTTCTCTTTCAGCCGACGCTTGTCTATGGTGCGGATTTGTTCCAGTAGCACAACAGAATCTCGCTGCAGACCAACCTTTTCCGCATACACGTCAATATGTGTAGGCAGACGCGTTTTGCCAAGCTTGCTGGTAATCGCCGCGGCGATTACGGTGGGGCTGTATTTGTTTCCCACATCGTTCTGTACGATTAGAACAGGCCGCAGCCCCCCCTGCTCGCTTCCTACCACCGGACTCAAATCCGCATAGTATATATCACCGCGTTTGACTGTCACGTTATCACTCTCCGTTATCATAAACTTCCTTGTATTTCTGCTTTTAGTATTTCCGCAAAGAGCACGGTTTTAATCACGAAACAAAGAAAATTTTCTCATTCCTTTTCCGGTTTGTAAACAAAGCGCCGTTTGATGC
>CANRVI010000011.1 GCA_947643245.1 uncultured Clostridia bacterium
AGCTTACGGCGGATACGGGTACGAATGCCCTGCTCTTTTAAAAAGAGGGCTGTGCCTATTGTGGCTTCGATGTTGAAGCCCATATCATAAAACCGGCGTACGAGGGGCAGGGCCTCTTCCTTATCCTCATCGGCAAGGGTGACGACCACCGTTCCATAGTTCTGTACCTTAATTCCGGAGGCAATCATAGCCTTATACATCGCCCTATGCAGCTTTTTATCATAACCAATTGCTTCTCCGGTTGACTTCATTTCAGGAGAGAGATATGCATCCATTCCGTACAGCTTAGAAAACGAAAATGCGGGAACCTTTACATAATAACGGTTCTTTTCCCTAGGATAATTTACCGTAATCCCCTGCTCTGCAAGGCTCTTTCCAAGCATAACAAGCGTGGCTATATCTGCCAGGCTGTAGCCAGTCGCTTTTGAAAGAAACGGAACCGTTCGGGAGGATCGGGGATTCACCTCGATGATATAAACGTCTTCATGGTCGTCTACGATAAACTGGATATTAAATAGACCCACAATGCCGATTCCAAGCCCCAACCGTTCGGTATAATCCAAAATCGTGCTTTTAACCTTTTCGGATATGCTGTAGGTTGGATAAATACTGATGGAGTCGCCGGAATGTACACCAGTTCTCTCCACAAGCTCCATAATTCCGGGAATAAATACCTGCTTGCCGTCGCAAATAGCGTCGACTTCAACCTCTTTGCCGCGAATATATTTATCTACCAGCACGGGTTTGTCCTCATCAATTTCCACGGCAGTTTTCAAATAATTACGGAGTGCCTCTTCCTTAGCTACAATCTGCATCGCCCGGCCGCCAAGCACAAAGCTGGGTCGAACAAGCACTGGATACCCTATTTTTTCAGCAGCCCGGATGCCCTCCTCTATACTGGTTACGGCGCGCCCCTTCGGCTGGGGAATTTCCAGCGAGGAAAGCAACCGCTCAAAGGCGTCTCTGTTTTCCGCACGCTCAATCGCATCGCAGTCCGTGCCGATAATTCTGACACCACGCTCCCGCAGGGGCTGTGCCAAGTTGATTGCCGTCTGACCACCCAGTGTCGCGATAACCCCCTCCGGCTGCTCCAACGCTCTAACATTCATAACATCTTCCACGCACAGAGGTTCAAAATACAGCTTATCGGAGCAGGTGTAATCGGTAGAAACCGTTTCAGGATTGTTGTTAATAATAACAGCCTCGTAGCCGGCTTCCTTAATGGTCTGCACGGCGTGAACAGTGGAATAATCAAACTCTACCCCCTGGCCGATTCGGATAGGACCGGAACCTAGCACAATAATTTTTTTCTTTTCGGATACGATGGACTCGTTTTCGTCTTCATAGGTAGAGTAGAAGTACGGGATATAGCTATCAAATTCAGAAGCGCAGGTATCAATCATCTTATATACAGGAACGATGCTGTGTTCACGCCGCAGGTGAAAGATTTCCGTCTCTGTTCTGTTCCAAAGCGCCCCGATCTCCCTGTCGGAAAAGCCCATTTGCTTTGCCTCGCGCAAAGTATTGATATCACCGGGGTTATCCTTCAGCACCTGTTCCTGGTCTACAATATTTTTCAACTTGCGGATAAAGAATGGATCTATAGCGGTTGCCGCCGCTATATCTTGCGTTTTGCATCCAAGACGCAAAAGCTGGGCAATCGCATAAATACGGTCGTCTGTACCGATTTTGATATAATCCAGCAGCTGCGATTTTGACATGTCTTCAAACTTGCCGCTATGCAAATGATACAGACCAATTTCAAGAGAGCGAATCGCCTTAAGCAAACTCTCCTCTACTGTCCTGCCTATACTCATAACCTCGCCGGTGGCTTTCATCTGCGTGGAAAGCGCGTTGTCCGCCTCTGCAAACTTGTCAAATGGGAAACGGGGCATCTTGCTTACCACATAGTCCAGGGTTGGTTCAAAGGACGCAGGCGTATTTGCAATTTGAATTTCATCCAGCGTCATTCCGACCCCAATTTTGGCAGATACACGGGCAATGGGGTATCCGCTGGCCTTAGAAGCCAAGGCGGAAGAGCGGGATACCCTGGGGTTGACCTCAATAAGATAGTATTGAAAAGATTTTGGATCAAGGGCAAACTGTACGTTGCATCCGCCTTCGATTTTCAATGCACGGATCAATTTTAACGCACTGTCCCTGAGCATATGGTATTCCTTGTTGGTTAGCGTCTGTGACGGACAAACCACAATGGAATCTCCGGTATGGATCCCAACAGGATCCAGATTTTCCATATTGCAGATTGTGATGGCAGTGTCATTGCTGTCCCGCATCACTTCGTATTCGATTTCCTTGTATCCCTTGATGCTCTTTTCAATCAGTACCTGGCCAACAGGAGAAAGAGAAAGCGCATTTTTCATCAGCGGCAGAAGCTCTTCCTCGTTATCGGCAAATCCGCCGCCAGTACCCCCAAGGGTAAACGCAGGACGAAGGACCACAGGATATCCGATTCTTTTTGCAACCGCCACCCCTTCTTCCATAGAATTGGCGATATCGGAAGGCAAAACAGGCTCGCCAAGCGCTTCACAAAGCGCTTTGAAGAGCTCTCTGTCTTCCGCCTGGGCAATGCTGCTGCTTTGTGTTCCCAACAATTCCACACGGCATTCGGAAAGGATGCCTTTCTTTTCCAAGCTCATTGCAAGATTCAATCCGGTTTGTCCCCCGATCCCGGGCAAAATCGCATCGGGACGCTCAAAACGTATGATCTTAGCGATATATTCCAGTGTCAGGGGTTCCATATAAACCTTGTCACAGATAGACGTATCAGTCATAATCGTGGCGGGGTTAGAATTGCAGAGAACTACCTCATATCCTTCTTCCTTTAGGGCGAGGCACGCCTGTGTTCCCGCATAGTCAAATTCCGCCGCCTGTCCGATTACGATAGGACCACTGCCGATGACAAGAATTTTTTTAATATCCGTTCTTTTGGGCATTGCTCTTTCTTTCCTCCATCCGTCGTCATTTGAATAAGATGACAGTCTGCAAAATATATATGCTTATTTACAGCTTTCCATTGTTTCTATAAAGCGGTCAAACAAATAGGCGCTGTCCTGGGGACCAGGTGCGCTTTCAGGATGATACTGCACGCTGAACACCTTATCCCGGACGCACTTTACGCCTTCCACAGTCTGATCCAGTAAATTGATGTGAGTAGTTGTCAGCGCCGTGCCTGCAAGACTGTCGGCGTCTACCGCATAGGAATGATTTTGCGATGTAATTTCAATTTTGCCGCTTTCCAGATTTCGAACCGGATGGTTTCCTCCCCGGTGTCCAAATTTCAGCTTATAAGTTTTGGCTCCATATGCCAATGAAATAATCTGGTGGCCCAGACAAATCCCGAATATTGGATATTTGCCAAGCAGCGCTTTTACCGCAGCAATGGTTTCCGGTACATCCGTAGGGTCACCGGGTCCGTTGGAAATAAAAATTCCGTCGGGATTCAGGTTTTCGATGGTACCGGCAGGCGTGTTCCACGGCACAATCGTTACCTTACAGCCGCGTTTATGTAAGGAACGGACAATATTCATTTTCATACCGCAGTCAATCGCAACGACGTGATATTTCTCCGGCTGCGCCCTGGAAATCCACATGGTATCACAGCTCACCTGGGAAACTGCATTCTTGGGGATTTCCGTTTCTCTAAGAATCGCAAGGCCCCTCTCTATGGGAGTGGCAGCATTTGTAATCAAAACCTTTCGGCTGCCCCCATCTCGGATGGAACGGGTCAGCTTTCTCGTGTCAATTCCAGATACTCCGGGAATATCATAGGCCCTCATAACCTGGGAAAGTGTGGCGGCACTTCTGAAGTTAGAAGGATCGTCATTATATTCCCGAACAATTAGCGCACCAATGGTAGGCGTTTTTGTCTCATAGTCGTCCTCGGCCATTCCATAGTTGCCTATCAGGGGATAGGTCATAACAACCGCCTGATAAGTATAAGACGGGTCGGAAACGATTTCCTGATAGCCCACCATAGAGGTGTTGAATACAATTTCGCATACCCTATCCTCTTCACTTCCAAAGGAATACCCAAAGTACTCCTGACCGTCCTCTAAAATAATCTTTCTGTTAAAATTCATGCAGTTCACCTCATTTTTTAACGTCCGACAAGCGCTGTTCGAACCGGTCTTTTCGGGTATCCTCCGGAATTCTTGTAGGGTAGTTGCCGTCAAAGCAGGCACTGCAGAAACCGTGACTGCCGATAAGGTGATGCAAACTTTCTACCGGAAGATAGCCGAGAGAATCCGCACCGATAATTTGAGAAATCTGTTCCGTAGTGTATTTACAGGCAATCAAATGCTCCCTGGAATCAATATCGGTTCCATAATAACAGGGATGCAGAAAAGGGGGCGAAGAAATACGCATGTGTATTTCTTTTGCGCCGGCCTGGCGCAGAAGGTTTACGATACGTCCGCTTGTAGTACCGCGGACAATAGAGTCGTCGATCAATACCACCCGCTTTCCCCTGACGGCGCTCTCGATTGCCGCAAGCTTAATTTTGACCTTATCCAACCTGTCTCCTGGTGATATAAAGGTTCTGCCGATATACTTGTTTTTCAAAAGGCCGATGCCATAGGGAATTCCCGACGCCTCGCTGAATCCAAGGGCCGCGTCCAATCCGGAATCGGGTACGCCAATCACAATATCTGCTTTGACCGGATGCGCCTTTGCCAAAATCCTTCCGGCAAGAATCCGTGCGTCGTGAACACAAACCCCGTCAATAACGGAATCAGGGCGAGCAAAGTAAATATATTCGAAGATACAAAGCTTTTTATCCTTTTTGTTGCAATGCTCTCTTCTGGATTCCACTCCGTTTTTACTGAATACCAGAATCTCACCCGGCTCCACATCCCGGATCACTTCACCGCCAACAGCCCGAATGGCACAGTCCTCAGAGGCGACCACATACATGCCGTCTGGCGTCTTTCCATAGCATAGAGGGCGAAATCCATACGGGTCTCGTGCGCAAATCAACTTTTGCGGCGACATAAGCACCAGGGAATAGGCTCCATCCAGCGTATGCATAGCCCGGCTCAAAGCTTCTTCAATAGAAGAAGCCTGCAGCCGCTCCTTTGTTATAATATACGCAATGGTCTCTGTATCGCTGGTAGTATGGAAGATGGCGCCGGACAGTTCTAACGCATTTCGAAGCTCTGCCGCATTAGAGAGATTGCCATTATGCGCCAGCGCCATTCTTCCTTTTTGGTGATTGACCTCGATTGGCTGGCAATTATTGCGGTTTGTGCCCCCCGTAGTGCCGTAGCGTGCATGGGCAACTGCCATTGTGCCGGCCGGCAAACGGGACAGGACGTCCTCTGAAAAAACCTCGCTGACAAGTCCCATGTCTTTATGCGATGCAAACACACCATCGTCGTTGACAACAATGCCGCAGCTTTCCTGCCCCCTATGCTGCAGCGCATATAATCCATAGTAGGAAATACCTGCGACATCGGCGGGCTTGGCGGCGATTACGCCAAATACACCGCACTCTTCATGAATCTCCGACTGGGAGTACATCATGCTATACCTCTTACCTCTCTGTGCAATTGCGGCCTTTGCTTCGGCAAACCTTTCCGATTTGCGTGAGTGGGGCAGGCCATGTTGGGGTTGCACTTTTTGTTACTCCCACTCGTCACGTTCAAAGTATTTAATTGTGATACCTAGTAACTTTACAAACTGGACCCCTTTGCTATATGGAATATGTGGATTTCGTTCGTTTTCTTATAAATATAAAACTTATGAAACCAATGATAAAGAATACCAGGCCAAAAAATAAAGTATGAAATATTCCAATAGGATAAGGTGAGGTCCACCCTTGTTTGAAAACAAGTATTGAAATATACCCAGTCACCATAGAAGTCGGCATAAAAGCAATTCCAATTATATTAAGCCACGCAACATAAAAGGGAGCTTTTTCTGTCGACAATAATTTTGCAATAAAATATCCAGCGATTCCAACTGCTTGAATAATCATCGAGCCCCAAACAGCTTCCATTGTTTGTGCCTCATACCACGCGCCAAATGCACAAAATAACCCAATCGCAACAAAGGTTGTTGATGAAATATAAAGCACCTTACTTGTAATTTCTTTACTTTTTTGCTCTTCATCCTCTACCGGCTCAATTCCCTTTAGAATGTAATCTGTCGTTACTCCAAAAAAGTCGCTCATTATAATTATTTTTTCTAAGTCTGGTGTGCTTTGTTCACTTTCCCATTTAGAAACAGCTTGTCGTGAAACGCCTACCTTATCTGCAAGTTCCTCTTGAGATATTCCTTTAGTTTTTCTTAAATATTGTATTCTGTCTGCCATATTCATTGTCGACACTCCTTTCTTTCATGATGTAATTGTAGCAGTATCATTCGTTGCATAGCCACCATTCAGGTATGGAAACATGTCAACTGGCAGTTGCAATTATGTTTTTCACATACAACCGAATACAAATACACTGAATTGCAAATTTAACTTATTCCCACTCCACCGTTGCCGGAGGCTTAGAAGTAATATCATACACCACTCTCGATATACCGGGCACCTCGTTTGTGATTCGGCTGCTCGCCCTTTCTAAAACTTCATATGGCAGCCTCGTCCATTCAGCCGTCATAAAGTCGTCCGTCGTGACTGCTCTAAGCGCTACGGTACAGCCATATGTTCTGAAGTCACCCATTACGCCGACGCTGCGCAGATCGGTAAGCACAGCAAAATATTGATTGGTCTTATCTGCTAGTCCGGCAGACGAAATCTCTTCGCGGAAAATTGCGTCCGCATCCCGCAGCAATTCCAACTTCTCCTTTGTAATCGCACCGATTACGCGGACTGCAAGTCCGGGGCCGGGAAAGGGCTGCCGCCATACCAGTTCATGGGGAATGCCAAGCTGGATCCCGGCGCTGCGCACTTCATCCTTGAAAAGCTCCCGCAGCGGTTCAACAATTTCTTCAAAGGAAATGACATCCGGCAGGCCCCCCACATTATGATGACTTTTAATTACCGCCGAATCTCCCTTGCCGCTTTCCACCACATCAGGATAGATCGTGCCTTGGACAAGAACATGGATTTTCCCAAGCTTTGCCGCTTCATCTTCAAATACGCGGATAAATTCTTCTCCAATGATTTTGCGCTTTGTCTCCGGGTCGCACACATCGGCCAGCTTGTCGAGAAATCTTTTTTCGGCGTTTACCCGAATCAGATTCATCCCAAATGTACCGCGAAAGGTCTGTTCAACAAAATCTCCTTCACCTTTGCGCAGAAGCCCATGATCCACAAATACGCAGGTCAGGTTCTGACCGATTGCCTTGTGAAGCAAAACGGCGGCAACAGAAGAATCCACCCCGCCTGACAGTGCAAGCAGCACTTTTTTGCCGGCAAGCTTTCGGCGGTATTTTTCAATGGATCGCTCTACAAAGCTTTCCATTTTCCAATCCGCCTGGCATGCACAAATATGGAAAAGAAAGTTTGCAAGAATCTGCTGTCCGTAAACTGTATGTGTCACTTCCGGGTGAAACTGAACGCCATACAGCTTTCTGTCCGTATCGCACATGGCTGCACAAGGGCATTTTTCAGTATGGGCAATGACTGCAAACCCAGCCGGAGGCTGGCTGATAAAATCCGTATGGCTCATCCAGCAGGTGCTTTCATTCGGAACATCCTGAAAAAGGATATTGTCTCCGGTAAAAATAGTCGTTTTTCCATATTCGCTGGAATTTTCCGCACTGGAAACCTTGCCGCCTGCCATGTACGCAAGCAGCTGGTCACCGTAGCAGATACCCAAAATCGGCACACCAAGCTGCAGAATGGCCGGGTCATAATGGGGCGACGATGCATCATAGACACTGTTTGGCCCACCGGTAAAAATAACGCCTTTATATCCGGCATCTTTTATTTCCTGCACCGTAATCCTATTGTATGGTTTGATTTCAGCATAAACATTCTGCTCCCGAACCCTGCGGGCAATCAGTTGGTTATACTGGCCGCCGAAATCTAAAATAAGTATTTTATCATCCACTGTGTTTACCGTCCTTTTATCGTTTGCTTCTGCGCTGGGGGTGCCATCTATATACTTTGAGCTAACGGAAAAATAAACGGGACATTATCCGTTTTTCTGTATAAGAGTCCTTGCCTGCACCATTTCCTCTCTGGCTGATTTCCGACAAAAAAGGCAATGCTGCTTTAATGCGTATACATTAAAGACACCATTGCCTTTATCTGCTATTGTCTTTTTGCACACGGGAAAATAAAGGCTTTTGAAAAGAATTCGCAAAGACGCCTTTGCCCTGCTTTAATACTATACTCTTTTTTGCGTAATTTGTCAACTATACGAGAGAAATGTTTTAAAAATATTTAAAATACAAAGGCCCAGACTTCTCTAATAGACGGCTCGTTTCATTCCACATCCTGCAGGGCATCGTACCCTTCCTCACCGGTACGCACTTTTACAACATTTTCCACATCATAAACAAATATTTTGCCGTCCCCAATATGTCCTGTGTATAGAACATTTTTTGCTGTTTCAATGACGCTTTGAACAGGAACCTTGCTGACAACGATATCAACCTGAATTTTCGGCAGCAAATTTGCTTCCATCTGCACGCCGCGGTAGTATTCCAACTTGCCCTTCTGTACGCCGCAGCCGAGCACATGGGATACTGTCATACCGGTAATGCCGATTTCCATCATGGCAGCTTTAAGCGATTCAAATTTGGATTCCTTACAGATGATTTCGATCTTGGTAAGCCTTGAATCACCGCTGTCCACCGCAGGGACTCTTTGTACAGGAACAGCTTCAGCAGCAGGAATCTCTCCGGATACGCAGATCGCTTCTTCATAACCATAATCAAGCCCTTCCACAGCCGGAACAAAATCCGCATATGCGCTGGGCAGACCGTGTTCGGTACTGTCCAGTCCCTTGATTTCTTCCTCAGCCGAAACACGAAGTCCTATGGTTTTTTTGATAATAACGAAGGTAATGGTCATCATTACAGCAGTCCATGCAAGAATAGCTGCTATCCCGAGAGCCTGTATGCCAAAAAGCTTGAAGCTTCCCGTGTAAAATAGGCCCCCAAGCCCCGCCGGTGCGGCAGGATTTGCCAAAAGCCCGACTGCAAGCGTACCCCAAATACCATTTGCAAGGTGTACGCCTACCGCGCCTACAGGATCATCGATGTGAAGCTTAAGATCCAGCCCCTCTACAACAATAACAACAAGGATACCAGACACGAGACCAATGACGGCGGAACCAAGGGCATCTACTGCGTCACAGCCGGCCGTTACGCCGACAAGCCCTGCTAGCGCACCGTTCAGACACATAGATACATCCGGCTTGCCGGTTTTGATCCAGGTAAAGAGCATAGTAGCACAGGTGGCAGCCGCAGGTGCAATGGTTGTAGTTACAAAAATTGATGCTAGGGCTTCGCCGTCCCAGGCAGCCGCGCCGTTAAAGCCATACCATCCAAACCAAAGGACAAAGCAGCCCAGCGCGCCCAGCGTAATCGAATGACCGGGAATCGCATTCACCTTCTCCACCTTACCGGCTTTATTCTTTATATATTTCCCAAGCCGCGGACCCACCATGATGGCGCCGATTAAAGCGGTAATACCGCCTACAGAGTGAATCGCCGCCGACCCGGCAAAATCGTGAAATCCAAGCTGTGCGAGCCAGCCTTTTGCATTCCACACCCAACCGGCCTCTATGGGATATACCAAAAGCGAGATGACGCCGGAATATATACAATAGGAGATAAACTTTGTTCTCTCCGCCATAGACCCGGATACGATTGTGGCAGCAGTCGCGCAAAAAACAAGATTAAACATAAATACGGGAGCATTTCCGCCCTTTAAAAACGCACCAAAATCCGTTAAGATATCCAGATTCGGCACACCGATCATTCCAAAGACATAATCCTCCGCCATCATAAGACTAAACCCAAGCAATATAAACACAACTGTTCCGATACAAAAGTCCATCAGGTTTTTCATTATGATATTGCCCGCGTTTTTTGCTCTGGTAAATCCTGTTTCAACCATTGCAAATCCGGCCTGCATAAAGAATACCAGCGCGGCGCCGATCAGAAACCAGACGCCGAAAACCTCACTGGTGACAGCATTTTTTACCAATCTTGTGAGTTCCTCTATCGCCAAAACAGATCCTCTTCTTTCTCATTTTACGCTGAACAGCAAATCAGCATATGTCGGATAGGGCCACCAGCTCTTTGCAGTAATCGTCTCTGCCTCATCGCAGGCAACGCGCAGTTCTCCCATTTTTACCAGTACGCTGTCGCGGATCATAGCAGACTGCGCAAAGATGTCCTCAGCCTTTTGCAGAAATAACAGGGCGTCTTCCAATTCTTCCACCTTGCCGGCGATTCTGTCGGTCAGAGCAGATAATTTTTTCACGACGCCAAACTCATAGCTGCAGGCAAGACTTGCATCCAACGCTTTCTTTGCCGCCGCACTTTTCGCAACTTCCGCCGCATATCCCTCTACGGCAGGCGCAATTTGTGTCTTAGCCATATCCACCATAGTGCTCGCTTCGATTACAACGGTCTTGCAGTAGTTGTCTAACATGATATCGCATCTGGAATGCAGCTCCGCTTCGGAAAATACCCTATGCCCTGTCAGCATATCCACGTTTTTCTTATCCAGCAAATGCGGCATACAGTCGGGCGTTGTACGATAGTTGAGAAGCCCGCGTTTCTCTGTAGCTTCCCTGATCCAGCTATCGTCATAACCGTTGCCGTTAAATATGATATGCTTATGGTCACGAATCGTTTTCTGAATCATTTCGTGGAGAGCGGTTTCAAAATCCTGCGACTCTTCCAGCCGGTCAGCATAAATTTTTAGGCTTTCGGCAACTGCACTGTTCAGCATGATGTTTGCGCACGCAATACTGTTGGAGGATCCAAGCATACGAAACTCAAACTTATTGCCAGTAAACGCAAAGGGAGACGTTCTGTTGCGGTCGGTAGTATCCCGATTGAACTTTGGCAAAACATTCACGCCCAGTTTCATTTGCGTTTTTTTAGCGCCTTCATACGGCGCATCGTTTTCAATCGCCTGAAGCACCGCGTTCAGCTCGTCTCCCAGAAAAATGGAAACAACAGCAGGCGGCGCCTCGTTGGCGCCCAATCGGTGATCGTTGCCGGCAGTAGCTACGGAGATGCGAAGCAGATCCTGATAATCGTCCACAGCTTTGATGACCGCACAAAGGAATAAAAGAAACTGCGCGTTTTCATAAGGCGTCTCTCCAGGAGAAAGCAGATTCTGGCCTGCATCGGTTGCAATTGACCAGTTATTGTGCTTGCCGCTGCCGTTAACGCCGGCAAAAGGCTTTTCATGAAGCAGACAGACAAGGCCGTGTTTGGCAGCAGTTTTCTGCATTATTTCCATTGTAAGCTGGTTGTGATCGGTTGCAATATTGGTAGTCGTATAAATGGGCGCCAGCTCATGCTGAGCGGGAGCAACCTCGTTATGTTCCGTTTTCGCTAGGATTCCCAGCTTCCAGAGTTCATGGTTCAGTTCTTCCATAAACGCTGCGACTCTAGGCTTGATTACGCCAAAATAGTGATCGTCCATTTCCTGCCCCTTGGGCGGCTTTGCACCGAATAACGTGCGGCCTGTGAAACGCAGATCAGGACGCTGATCATACATCTCCTGCGTCACAAGGAAGTATTCCTGTTCAGGGCCTACGGAAGAACGGACGCATTTTGCAGTATCATTGCCAAACAGGCGCAGGATACGAAGCGCCTGCTTATTGAGCGCGCCCATGGAGCGCAGCAGCGGTGTCTTCTTGTCCAGCGCTTCGCCGCCGTAAGAACAAAACGCTGTGGGAATACACAGGGTCCGCCCCTTGATGAACGCATAGGAGGTAGGATCCCATGCAGTATAGCCTCTTGCCTCAAAGGTTGCGCGCAGGCCACCGCTGGGGAAGGAAGATGCATCCGGCTCACCCTTTATCAGCTCCTTACCGGAAAATTCCATTATTACGCCGCCGTCAGGGGAAGGAGAAATGAAACTGTCATGCTTTTCTGCTGTAATGCCGGTAAGGGGCTGGAACCAATGGGTATAATGTGTGGCTCCCTTAGAAATTGCCCAATCCTTCATTGCGGCTGCTACTGCATTTGCAACGCCAATATCCAGCGTGGTGCCCTCATCAATTGTCTTTTTCAAAGAACCGTATACCTTAGCGCTCAGAGTTGCTTTCATGACTCTGTCGTCGAACACCAAACTTCCGAAATATTCAGATACCGTTTCCATGATCCTATCTCCTTTTTCCTAAATAATAAATAAAGGCAAAGACGCCTCCCTGCTGATCAGCACGAAAGACATCTTTGCCTTTGGGTTACGATTTATTTTTTATGTAGCTTATACAATGCCCTGGGCGTTCATTGCGTCTACAACCTTTTCAAAGCCCGCAATATTTGCTCCAACAACGAAGTTATCTTCAAATCCATATTTTTTTGCCGCCCCTTCGATATTATGATACAGATTGGCCATAATGCCTTTCAGCTTTGCGTCCACTTCCTCGAAAGTCCACTGGAGTCTTTCGCTGTTTTGGGACATTTCCAAAGCCGATGTGGCAACGCCGCCGGCGTTGGCCGCCTTACCTGGTAGAAAATATACGCCGCTTTGCAGCAAGTATTCGGTAGCCTCTGCGGTTGCAGGCATATTTGCACCTTCCGCAACGGCGATAACACCGCCCTCCACAAGGGCTTTTGCATCTGCAAGGTCAAGCTCGTTTTGTGTAGCACAGGGGAGTGCGATGTCACATTGCACACTCCATACACCTGTCCCCGTGTGGTATTCCGCGTCCGGCCTGTAATTTTTATATTCTGTAAGACGCTGCCGTTTCACCTCTTTAATTTCCTTCAGTGCAGCCACATCGATACCCTGGGGATCGTAAATCCAGCCTGTGGAATCCGAACAGGTAACAACCTTAGCGCCAAGCTGATGTGCTTTTTCAATTGCATAAATTGCGACATTTCCCGCGCCGGAAACGGTAATTGTCTTTCCAGCAAGGGTCTGGCCGTGGCATTTCAGCATTTCCTCCACAATATAGAGCAGTCCGTATCCTGTAGCCTCCGTTCTCACAAGAGAGCCGCCATAGGAAAGCCCTTTTCCGGTGAGTACGCCTTCAAATAAACCTCTAAGCTTCTTATACTGCCCAAACATATACCCGATTTCCCGGGCGCCGGTGCCAATGTCCCCTGCAGGAACGTCGGTATCTGCTCCGATGTACTTGCAAAGCTCACTCATAAAGCTTTGACAGAACGCCATAACCTCTCGGTCGGATTTTCCCTTTGGGTCAAAATCCGCGCCGCCCTTACCGCCGCCGATAGGCAGCCCGGTCAGCGAATTTTTAAAAATCTGTTCAAAACCTAGAAATTTGATGATTCCTAAGTTTACAGAAGGATGCAGTCGAAGCCCACCTTTGTAGGGGCCTATTGCACTGTTGAACTGCACCCGGTATCCGGTGTTTACATGAACCTGTCCCTGATCGTCAATCCACGGAACACGGAACTTAATTTGCCGCTCCGGCTGAACGATTCTTTCCAACAGCGCATCTCTTCTGAATGCCTGCTCATTTGCGTCTACCACCGGACGCAGGGAATCCAGAACTTCCTTTACCGCTTGATGGAACTCCGGCTCGCTGGGATTCTCACGCACCACTCGTTCAATTACTTCATCTACATACGACATACTGCTTCCTCCTTATTTGAGGAAAAGAAAAAGACGCTTACATAGCGGAACACCCACCATGAAAGACGTCTTTGCCTTCCCACACATATTATAATATTATTTTGGATTTAAAAAGAAAACGGCATCTTTGTATTCTCTCCAAGACACCCTTGCCTTTACGCTTTTCATGTTACACCTGCAGGAAGGATTTGTCAATACTTTTTGCAATATTTTTTTTAAAACCTGCAAAAAAAATGATTTTTTCTGTTTTGGCCTTGACAAAATGCAGGAATCGATGTATAATTATCTCAAATGGGCAAAGGAGTTCATTTCCGTGCAGGATACATCTGCGTGGGAATGTGCTCCTTTGTCTTTTTAGATTTTCCCGAAAGGAAAAGAACTGATATGAAAATAGAAGGCCAAGTACGAATCCCCGCCGGATGTGCGATTGCCGCTGTTATTTCTAAAGAGGGAAATAAAATGTCCGGCGAACGAGTCGCCGACGCCATGAAGCCGATGCATGACCGTTCCAATGGTCTGGGAGGCGGATTTGCCGGATATGGCATATACCCCGCGTATAAAGACTTTTATGCGCTCCATATGTTTTTTGACGAACGCTCCACCCGGAAAAACTGTGAGATATTTTTAAAGGAACGATTTGAGATCATAAAATCAGAAATTATTCCCACCCGGAAAATCCCGGCAATTACTGACGAGCCGATTATATGGAGATACTTTGTAGCACCGCTGCAATCCGTTCTTGCGAATTTACAGCTGGATGAAAAAGAATTTGTAGCACGAACGGTTATGAAAATCAATACGGAAATGAAAGGAGCCTATGTTTTCTCCAGCGGGAAAAACATGGGAACCTTTAAAGCGGTAGGGTTTCCTGAAGATGTAGCTCTTTTTTATAAATTAGAAGAATATGCGGGCTACTCTTGGACGGCTCATGGTCGTTACCCCACCAACACGCCCGGATGGTGGGGTGGCGCCCATCCTTTTGCACTCCTGGATTACTCCATCGTACATAATGGAGAAATTTCATCCTACGACGCCAATCGTCGCTTTATAGAAATGTTTGGTTATAAATGTACCCTGCAAACCGACACCGAGGTCATCACCTATATAATGGATTATCTTGTACGGATCCAGGGACTGACCCTCAATGAAGCGGCAAGTGTAATTGCTGCACCTTTTTGGAGCACCATCGAGGATAAAACAGACATAGAAGATAAAGAAAAACATATTTATCTGCGTACCCTCTTCCCCAGCCTGCTGATAACAGGACCATTTTCCATTGTTCTTGGATTCAACGGCGGGCTGATGGCACTCAACGACCGCCTCAAGCTCCGTTCCATGGTAGTTGGAGAAAAGGACGATAAAGTATTTATTGCCAGCGAGGAGGCGGCAATCCGTATGATGGAGCCGGACGCTACCGGCATTTGGGCCCCCGCAGGCGGCGAGCCGGTTATTGTCAAAGTAAAGGATGGTGCATACTGATGCGTGCAGAATTTGTATATCCGGAATTTGAAGTCATTCGCAATGCTGACCGCTGTATTGGCTGCAGAGTCTGTGAACGGCAGTGTGCCAACGGGGTGCATACATTGCATCCTGAAAAAGGCGTTATGATCAGCGACGAGAGAGCATGTGTAAACTGTCAGCGTTGTGTGGCGCTCTGTCCTACCAGAGCGCTGAAAATTGTTAAAAGCGACTGTGCCCTCCGGGAAAATGCCAACTGGCAAAGCGATACGATCAAGGAAATCTATAAGCAGGCCGACAGCGGTGGCGTTCTCCTTTCCTCTATGGGAAATCCAAAGCCTATGCCTGTATATTGGGATAAAATTTTAATCAACGCCTCCCAAGTAACCAACCCACCCATCGATCCTCTGCGTGAGCCCATGGAAACCCGTGTGTTTCTCGGAAAAAAGCCCCATCATATCCAGCGGGACGAAAACGGCAGGCTGAAATGCCAGCTTCCTCCCCAGCTTACTCTTTCCATGCCCATCCTGTTTTCTGCAATGAGCTATGGTTCCATCAGTTATAATGCCCATGCTGCTCTTGCCCGTGCCGCCACCGAGCTTGGCATCCTATACAACACCGGCGAGGGAGGCCTGCATGAAGACTTTTATTGCTATGGTGAAAACACGATTGTGCAGGTTGCATCGGGTCGATTCGGTGTGCACGAGGACTATTTAAAGGCAGGCGCAGCCATTGAGATAAAAATGGGACAAGGCGCAAAGCCGGGTATTGGCGGACATCTGCCCGGTACAAAAATTGTGGGCGACGTCTCCCGTACCCGTATGATTCCCGAAGGATCAGACGCAATTTCCCCAGCGCCCCACCACGATATTTATTCCATCGAAGATTTGCGGCAGCTTGTTTTTTCCCTGAAAGAGACTACAGAATATAAAAAACCGGTAATTGTAAAGGTCGCAGCCGTACATAACATCGCTGCAATTGCCAGCGGTATTGCCAGAAGCGGCGCAGACATCATTGCCATCGACGGATTCCGCGGCGGCACAGGCGCGGCACCTACCAGGATCCGGGACAATGTGGGAATCCCCATCGAGCTTGCACTGGCAGCTGTCGATCAGAGGCTTCGGGATGAAGGGATCCGTAACGACGTCTCTCTCGTGGTAGGCGGTTCTATTCGCAGCGCTGCAGATGTAATCAAGGCCATTGCCCTAGGTGCAGACGCTTGTTATATTGCGACAGCAGCGCTTCTTGCTCTTGGTTGTCACCTCTGCCGTACCTGTCAAAGCGGCAAATGCAACTGGGGAATTGCAACCCAGCGGCCGGAACTGGTAAAACGTCTGGATCCCGATACCGGAAGCCAGCGTCTTATCAATCTGATGCATGCATGGCAGCATGAAATCAAAGAACTAATGGGCGGAATGGGGATCAACTCCATTGAGTCCCTACGCGGCAATCGTCTGATGCTGCGCGGTGTCGGAATGACAGCTAAGGAATTGGAAATTCTGGGCATCTCCCATGCGGGAGAATAAGATGTGAAACACCTATTGGAATGAAAAACAGCGCTTTTGCCGTTTTTTCTTTCTAAATCTATAGAAATAAGGTTGGAGGTGCGGTATAATACTATGGTAATTGATGCGAGAGGCCTTGATTACAAGACCTTAAACGATACGCTCCGCAAAGCAGAGAAGAATTGCAGAGTCGTGGGCTGCTGCGGACAGCGCTTTATCGCGGCGGGGATGTCTCAAAAAAATATTACGATTCAGGGAATCCCCGGAAACGCACTGGGCGCATACTTAAACGGTGCCTGCATCACTGTAAACGGAAGCGTGCAGGACGCTGTCGGGGACACAATGAATGCAGGAAAGATCATTGTCCACGGTAATATAGGAGACGCAGCAGGATATGCGATGCGGGGCGGCAGAATTTTCGTCAAGGGAAATGCCGGATACCGCGCAGGGATCCACATGAAAGCATACAATGAAAAAATGCCGGTAATGGTGATTGGCGGCGCTGCCGGAAGTTTTCTTGGAGAATATCAGGCAGGCGGCGTAATTGTTGTACTTGGGCTTTCGGCGCCGGATAAAAAAATCGTAGGCTATTTCCCCTGCACCGGAATGCACGGCGGAAAAATGTTTCTGCGTTCCGACTGCAGCGACGTTAAATTCCCGGATCAGGTTACGGCGCGTGCTGCCGGAGATGCGGATCTGGAAGAACTAAAGACATATATTACCGAATATTGCGATTTGTTCGAATATGATATACAGGCCGTATTGGACGCGCCTTTTACCGTAGTTACGCCTGACAGCAGGAACCCATATAAACAGATGTATGTAGCCAATTAAAAAAGCAGGAATGGAGATGCAGTATGAAATATTCAAAGGAAGAGGTTATGCAGTATGTCCGGGAGGAAGACGTAAAATTTATTCGTCTTGCGTTCTGCGACGTATTTGGTAAACAGAAGAATATATCCATTATGCCGCAGGAGCTACCTCGTGCTTTTGAATATGGGATTGCTTTCGATGCCTCTGCAATCGCAGGATTCGGGGGTGAAACACATTCCGATCTTTTGTTGCATCCGATTGCCGAAACGCTGATGCTGCTTCCATGGAGACCGGAGCACGGCAAGGTGGTCCGCATGTTTTCGAGAATCTCCTATCCTGATGGCACGCCGTTTGAATGCGATACCCGCAGTCTGTTGGAAAAGGCTATGGCCGACGCGCAAAAGGCAGGATATAACTTTGCTTTTGGCGCTGAACAGGAATTCTACTTGTTCAAACTGGATGAAAACGGCATACCTACGCGGGAACCCCATGATACGGCAGGATATATGGATATCGCACCCGATGATCGAGGAGAAAATATACGCCGTGAGATTTGTCTCACACTGGAGCAGATGGGTATTCGTCCGGAAAGCTCCCATCATGAGGAAGGGTTTGGACAAAACGAAATAGACTTTCGCTATTCCGACGCGCTTACGGCAGCAGACAACGCGCTGACCTTTCAAACTGTTGTAAAAACAGCAGCCCACCGCAACGGCCTTTTTGCGGATTTCTCTCCCAAACCCCTTGCTGATAATCCGGGCAACGGGTTTCATATCAACATGTCTGTAAAATCTTGTACAGAATCCGAAAATCTTTGCTATATGATTGCCGGGATTCTTGCAAAAGTGGAAGAAATGACTATATTTTTTAATCCCACGGATGATTCCTATAAGCGGTTCGGTCAAAACAAAGCGCCTGAATATATATCCTGGTCCAGTGAAAACCGTTCTCAGTTGGTGAGAATCCCTGCTGCAATCGGGGAATATCGCCGCGCGGAACTGCGTTCACCGGATCCCACTGCCAATCCATATCTTGCCTTTGCTCTGCTGATCTATGCAGGTCTTTTGGGAATTGAAAACAAACTTGATTTGCCCGCTGCGGCCAACGTGAATTTATATACAGCAGATGCAAAAACCTTGGAGCGTTTTAAACGGCTGCCGCAGGAGCTTGCTGCCGCACGCAAGCTTGCCGCCGCAAGTGCCTTCATTAAAGCACATGTGCCAGCTAGGATTTTAGATATCTATTGCGGCAAATAAGTCGATTCGGCAAGCGGAAAGGAGGGGAGCAAAATGAGTCTGAAGGAACAGGGATACAGCGTTCTGGTGGTTTCGGCTTCAGAAACGATCAACAACGCCATATCCGTTTTGCTTCCCGAATCTAAATACAGCCCCATCCGTTTTGTATCAAGCGTAAGCGCCGCAAAGAGGGCTTTTGCGGAATTTGCTTTCGATTTTGTGATTGTCAACGCCCCGCTGCCGGACGATATGGGTGTCCGTTTTGCAATTGACGCCTGCAGCGCAAAAGGAACGGTGGTTCTTCTGTTAGTGCGTGCAGACTTACATGACGAAATTTATGATAAGGTTGCGGAGCATGGCGTTTTCACGCTCGCAAAACCAACTGCAAAACCGACCATCATCATTGCCCTTGGCTGGATGTCCAGTGCCAGGGAAAGACTGAGAAGGTCTGAGAAAAAAACACTTTCCATTGAAGAAAAAATGGAGGAAATTCGGATTGTCAATAAAGCAAAATGGCTTCTTATTCGGGAACTGAAAATGGACGAACCCCAAGCGCACCGCTATATTGAAAAGCAGGCGATGGATCGCTGCGTGACAAGGCGTGAGATTGCAGAAGATATTATCAAAATCTACCATTAAAAATTTTTCCGGTATCAAGCATAGAGTTTCCCTTTTCAGATTGGTGTTGCTAATGCTCGATTTTTCAAATCTTTCGTCAAAATGCCAAATAAAGTGTATAAAATACAGGGTAACTGAATCAAAACAATTACCCTGTATTTTATTACTATTCAAGCATTGGCCGCATTGGTTCATACCAAGTACTAAGGATATTCGAATTCAGCTTTTGCATTTTCTTTATTTCTCTTGACGCTTTATAGATGTCTGTATCTAAATATATCTGCGTAGGAATGCCTGGAGTAGCACTTTCAGGAATAGCCAGTTCGGATTTTGAGTCTCCAGCTATCATTTTAGTGTAGTTTTTATATAATGCAGGGCAATTTGCTTCTAACAAGTTAGGGATGCTGGGATAAATTTTTTTGTTGATTATATCAGATGCCCAATAACCGGTAATCGTTCCATCAATGGGATTTACATATATATGATTCAAATAGTCAATATCTATAATTGCGCCATGAATTGTACCTCGACCACCGATTTTCTTTACTGTATTTGCAATTTGATTTTGTATGTCTGAAAATTTGTCTAATGGCTGTTTAATATAACATATTATGCTATCCATTCGCTCATAATAGTAATTGATGTCAAGAATATTTAGGGATTTCATTGCTCCACCATTCAATATGGTGAGATTTCCATTTTTTGATTGATGTACAAAACAATAATAACCGCTTTTCTTTAACATGTAAAGAATGTTGATTTCTCTGGTAAAGTCCATTCTAATATTTTTACCACGATAAAAATCTATATACTGCTCTTTGGTGATTTTATAAATCCCATCGTCATGATCCAAGAATATGTCATATGTATCATCTAAATAAAAATACTTAAGATGGGGTGTTCTTTTTTCATATCCTATTTGATTATCAGCATAAATTCTATATTCTCCATCGTCATAAAAATAATTTCTGTGCGTATGTCCACTTACGTAAATAAATCCCAACTGCTGATAATCAGCGGAGCACCAGTCTTTTTGAGGTGTATGAGTAAATACAATTACATTTCTATCAGGTAGCGTGTTACATACAATGTCATATAAACTATCGAATTTTATGCTTTCTTCTACTTCTTGGCTTCGGTTGATTGTATCCCTATATATTCCATTGTTTGCATTAAATTCTGCGTTTTTACCAGAAAAAGCAAGCCCGCCAAATAAAATGACTCGTGCCGACTTCAATGTATCCCTTATACTTGCTCTACTTTGTGTTCTCAACTCATCTGCGGTTATTTTATAAATGTTATTGCCATCATCACTATAAAGGATATTATTTTGAAGAAGATACATCTTCTGCTCTTTAAGTGCTTCCTCATATCTTTGGACTATTTCATTCAAGGTATTGTTAGAAAATCCCCACAATTCATGATTACCTAAGAGAAAAGCAATCTGAATATCGAGGTGTAGTCTATCAATTGATTGTCTGAGAAGAGCGATGAATTGAGTAAATATTTGAAAGTCAGATGATGTATCTCCACCAATGAGAAGAAAACCTTTTGAAAGAAATGTGTATCTAATATCTGAAAGTATGGCATCAATTATTTTTTGGAGTTCATAAAAGATATCTTCTGCTGTTTTGCATCTGTCATTAAGCCTATGCAATAAATGTAGATCACTGACATAATATATTTTTTGGTTTTTTATAGAATCCTCTATATCATTATATGCTTCTCGTCTATGTTCCAATGCTGTCACAGTCTCACTCTCATTGCCAACTACAAAATCAAACGATTCTATTTTAGATATATCCAATGGATTTAATTGATATGGTATATCCAACCTGTCAAGCAATTTACTGTGCAATTTAGCATCTTTTAAGTTGAGCCTGGAAAAGTCTTGCAAATTCAAAAGGCCATCACAAAATAGCAAGTCTGCATTTGATAAGTCATTTTCTAAAAAGTGAACAAAATCAAAGAAATATTCAAATTTGTATTGTTCCTGTTTTACATAATTTCCGTTTTTATCTATCCATCTTTGTAGAACTATAAATTGGTCAGATTTCCTATCATATCCTTTGTATGTTTTGTGAATCAAATTTTGCTGCCTTTGGATTGGTAGTATGGTGTTCTCGTTTGTTTTATAAACTGAGAAATCAATATCAGGAAGTATTGCCTTTGACAAGTCGCAATTTGATAAATCATTATCTAAAAAATCTGCTAATTCCTGAAATGTTTCAAAATATATGGGATGTCCAACAAACGCATATTTCCGATTGTTGTCTATATATCCCCTGACCTGATAACGATAGAAATGTGTTTTTTCTTCAAAACAGCTACAATTTCTATATTGAATATCTGCTTGCTCTAATTGTCTTACAAAGTCTTTAAGCTTTTTCTTATGTCTATAGTTTGTCTGATATGTTCCACAATTATAATTATATGCTTCAAGCACTCTTTGCGGATCATAAATTATGCACATAGCTTCAACTGAACAACCATGATTTCCTTCAGATAAATACTGCATAATAATATCAAAAGCTTTTTCTTTATCTGAGAAAATAAAATTAAAAATATAAAAGTGCAAATCAGGTTGTGACATCCCTGAAGAATTAAATTGTTTTATTACTCTCTGAAACTGGTCGTATGTTTTACACTTGTTAAATTTTGCAATCCACTTTTTACGAGTACCTTTTTCTTCTTCCCTTTCTTCATATTGTAACAAATCAGTTTTTGGTGATTCGGCAGTAATAGATGTAATTGTAAAATCTATAAAGCTGGATACCTTAATTCGGCTCAAATCAATTCTATATGTTGATAGTTCTTCCTGTGTGAAGTTATATTGATAGTAACAAGCGTTTTCATAAATGTCGCCCTCTAAGAATTCAAAATAAGAAGAAAAATCCAGAAATGTTGTCTCCAGTTCTTTCTCAACTGTTTCATCACAAAAATTCTTAGCTGTAATAGTCTCTTTAACAAAGAATCTATTTCTAATTACATCAAACCCTTTTTTACCAGAAGTTCTAATACCTAACTTACGTTCAATACGTATGATATCACTATGTGATCTAAATTCTTCAGGTATATCAAAAAATTCAATTTCTTTTTTGCGGAGTTGCTTTACATATGCTGATATACTCATAACTTCAGTATTGCCGTCCATTATGTCCCTCCATATTGTGGTTTCTTCCTAATTGTACCCTACATGTTTGATATATTCAATACCTTAAGCCGATTTTAAGAATGGGCCAGAAACAACCCCAGCCCATTCCCGAATGATTGTCAAACATGTTGAGGTATTAGACCTTTTGTATCCAGTGGTAATGCTCTACGCTGTAAACTTTTGTATGATTCTGTACAGAGCAGGCTGTTCTCAATGTAACCCAATAGTTCCTCTACCTTTTCTGGCGCTGTTAGACTCCCATTCTTTTCTATCCACCAGAACAAAAGCAGATTGAGGTCTAAATACTTTGTTGCTGGAAGTCTTTGTCCATTGTCGGGCCAGTATGCCGCCAGCTTTGAATGTACGGCGTTGATGTGTGCTAAGCTAAATGGGCCACGGCTATGCTGTGAGGATGGGATTTGCTCATGCTGAATGTTTTGCAACTCCGCAAAAAATTTGTAGGCGTTGCTGCCGTCTGTCACCATGATGATGTTAGATGATACTTTATCTGATAGGATTTGTTCAACGTGTCTCGCTTCTATAGAACCTAGGCAGGTCGGCTCCAGTAGCAGATTGCCGCTTCTATCCTTGCCTGTTAGAATACAAACACTGTCCCGTTTTGTTCCTTTGACATATGAATCTCCATATAATAGATGCTCCAATCTATCAGGGGTTTGTTGAAGTCCTGCCCATAAACCTGCCTCTTTCAAGTAATTTATCTTATCTTTTATACTCCTATGATGCCTTGGCAAACGTCCTAAAGTATTTACAAAGAAAGCTGGATCTCTCTTCCCTTTGAATGACATATGCACTTCATACTCATCAAATTCAGCTATATCTGTAAATTGATCCTGCTCCTTAAACATTGAACACATACAATCTAATATCTTTTGTCGATTGTACCATACGCCAGATGTGCTAATACCTACTTCCTCTGCGATCTGGGAAAGTGTTAAATGCTGCACTA
>CANRVI010000012.1 GCA_947643245.1 uncultured Clostridia bacterium
TGGCGATTCTAGCAGGTGCTGGTCCTATGTGACTTGGAGCAGTAGATTATGCCATTCATGGAGGACGCCCTCCGTCTCTTTTGATCGTTACAGATATTGATACTGACCGGCTCGCGCGCGCGGCATCTTTGATTACTCCAGAGGAAGCGAAAAAGCACGGCGTAGACCTGCGCTATATCAATACTGCCGATATGGAAAATCCCGTGGAATACATGAAGGGACTTACGGGCAAGGACGGGTTTGACGATGTATTTGTTTTTGCACCAGTAGCTCCTGTTGTTGAAATGGCAGATGCGATTCTGGGCCGAGACGGATGTCTCAACTTTTTTGCTGGTCCTACCAATCCCAATTTCTCTGCCTCTTTTAATTTTTATAATGTACATTATGCTTCTACCCATATTGTTGGTACCTCTGGTGGCAACAACGAAGATTTGATTGAATCCCTGCGCTTGATGGAACAGAAAAAGGTAAACCCCTCCTGCATGATCACCCATATTGGCGGGTTAGATGCAGACGCGCAGACTACTATTGATCTGCCTAGTATTCCTGGTGGAAAAAAACTGATTTACACCCATGCAACAATGCCGCTGACTGCCATTGCTGATTTCCGTGCGCTGGCAGAAAAGGGCGGACAGCATGCTGCATTATTTGCCGACTTGGCGGATATCTGTGAGGCCAACAATAATCTTTGGTGTCCCGAAGCAGAACGACGCCTGCTGCGAGATATTGATTTTTCAATTTAAAAACAAATAGTTTCAGCAGAAACAAAATAAAAAAGGCAGACACATGGAAATCCACCATGCATCTGCCTTTTTCTTATGTTAAAATATAATTAGGAGACAAAAATAATATACATACTTACTTTAAAGTATGCTTCTTATTATGTCTGAGCTATTAGTACTCTCAATAAATATGAATCGTATGCGGTAATTTCACCGTCCTGATCTATATCTGCAGTGATCAAATAAAAATAATCTGCATTGTTTGCCGCGATTAAATAATGCTCCGTAGTATTTATATCGTGTTCAGCCAAATATTTCGCTAATAAAAACGCATCAATCGGTGTAATTTCCCCATCACAATCAATATCTCCAAGCTTTAACCCACAATCGGTACAAGCTCCGTCCGAAAAATTATGTTTATCAAAATTGATTGCACTATATTCCACTTTGCATCGGCCGCAAATTGCCGGAGAAGAGCAAGTAGACGCTTTTCCGGAATGTCCTAAGGGATTTCCAAAATTGGATTCATAAGCATAGCCGCAGCCTGCGCTGCTGCATCTGTAAATTTTATAGCTAGGATTTTTGCAACTTGCAAAAGCAGAATTCATATTGAATGTATGTGTGTGTTTCGTCTTATATTCTGCAATATTACCAGTATAACTCCTTGAAGCTTTCGGGTATATATAGGGAATGGTGTCTTCAGTATATATATTTAGATGATCTCCAAACTCTGCGTCCGATTTCAAAAAGTTATCGTTGCAAATCGTACCACTAAACTGGTTGTTGGCGTCATGACTTGAATTGGCGTCCCAGGTAACATCCATATGATACCAGTCCGTTCCCAGTCTTACCATATTCCATGCATGGCCGTCTCTGGAAGGCTCTTGCCCGCTAACATATATGCAATCAATACCGAACATATCCATAAACAATTTAAAGGTTTGCGCATATGCGTCGCATACACAAATTCTGTTTTTCAGCGCACCCAAAATGGTATATGACTCCTTGGGAATCGTATTATTTGCATAGTTTTCCCTGTCATAGGCAATGTTTTTTACCATCCAATCATGGATTTTTCTAATTTTTGCCCCATATGTATCATTCGCAGTGATTCCGCTCTCCCGAATAGCAGCAACTGCAAGGCTGTATATTTCTTGATCCTCCTTGGAAAGCTGGCTTACATTTTGCGTATTCGAACGGTATACACCCACGATTGTGTTCATACCGAAAGGAATATCCAAAATATCCTGCAAATAATGGCCGGTATATTTACTGTAAGCGTCGCTAAATGCGCTCACCTCAGGTAATACCTTTTCACCCGCCTCGTTCTGCGTAGTATAGAAAACGTATTTTCCCGTATAATCGATTACATTGCTTTCCGACTTAAATTTCACTAATTTTGGACAATTATAAAAGGCGTAGTCCTCTATTCTTGCAATCTTACCTTTAACATCAAAATATGATAAATTTACACATCTATTAAAAGCATTTTCCCCTATAGTGGAAATCGGTTTTACACATTCAAAGCCCTTTAAAGAACCGCAATCTCTAAAGGCATTTGCTTTTATTGCAACACTTGTACTGGAAGCGGTATTTCCAAATTTAACATATGTCAAGTTGCTGCAATTTTGAAATGCACCATTTCCAACGCTTACAACGCTGTCAGGCAAATAAACTGTAAAAAGCGATGCGCAGGAACCAAAAGCGCTATCTGAAATTGTTGTAATGGAATTATTAAAAACAATCTGTTCTAGGCTTCTGCAATTATAAAAAGCTGAGTATCCGATAGTAGTAAGCTGTTCGGGCAGTTCAAGAAGCTTTAATGCACGGCAATCACTAAAAGCAGTATTTCCAATAGAAGTAAGCGAATCAGGAAAATCAATATATTCTAATAACGAACACCCTTCAAAAGCTTCTTCTTGAATCGTTTGGAGATTTTCCGAAAGATATATATTCGTTAGATTCGTGCATCCTTTAAAAGCAAATGCTTTTATGTTAAGGACGCTTTGGGGAACCTCAAAAACAGATAAAGAGGAACAATTTTCAAACATTCCGGGGGGTATTGAAGTTAAACTGCCTTTGATTTCTACTGTTTTCAAATTTGTACATCCTGAAAAACAACTATTCCACCTATTTAACTCCTTTTCTTTTGGGGAACATAAAATTTTTACAGACTCCAGCTGTTGACAATTTTCAAATCCGTTTCTAATCAATTGAACGGACGCGGGAATTGTAACCGTTTTAATGGAGGTTCCTGAAAATGCTTTATTATTAATACTCCATACAGTGTCAGGAATTTGTACGGATACAATACTTTTCATATTGGAAAAACCGCCGACGCGGCCAACAGGAATCCCATCAATAGATTCCGGAATGACCAAATCAATATTTCCTTCCAGCGGATTACAACCCGAGATGGATATCTCTGCTTCGTGGGTTTCAGGATTTATTACTTGGCTATATTTGAAAACTACCTCATCCGCTGCTTTTACGGAATAAAGGCCTCCCAAGACATCAAGAAACGATACTACCATGGAAAAAATTATTAAAATGCTTATGATTCTTTTTTTCATCTTGTAAGCTCCTTTTTTACATAAATTGCTATATAACTTCCAATATTTTGCATATTATTGCCGCTTTTCTCATTAATAGAAGCGGTCAAAAAGAAAAGCACCTCCTTTCTTCATCATCCTGCATAATCTGTTCCTTTCCTGACTTGTTCCGGAGTCCTGAAAAGCGCCGGAGTTCCCCCCGACGCTTTTTTCTCTTATTAGCCTGTAATACCAGATCGCTCAATACCTTGAATAATATATTTTTGTGCAAAAACATAAATCAAAAGCAGAGGAAGCAGAATAAGGATACCACAAGTGTTTGTAATTGCAGTGTTGTACATGCCCGCTGCTGCAGATGTAATATTGAGGGATGTAGGAATCGCCACAATATCCGGCATCAGCGTAGGACCTGCAGTGGTATAGAACAAGTCTGTATAGAAATTATCTGTCCACTGCCAGGAGAAAGCAAACATAAACACCGTGATCATCATAGGAACGGACAGAGGAATAATAATCTGAATAAAAGTACGGAACACACCGGCGCCGTCTACGTATGCAGATTCTTCCAATTCGTCCGGCACGCCTTTGAAGAACTGCCGCATCATAAAGATATACAGCCCGTTTTTAAAGGCCAAGGCTGTTGCGGACATAATCCACAGCGGCCAATATGTGTTGATCAGGTTAAGAGAAGGATTCTCCAGTAACCGGAGCCAGTCTACCACGCCGCCGCCAAGCAAGTTTAGGATTCCTAAAATATCGAAATATCGGAACTCCATAAACATAGAAAGCTGCAGTGTGGAATGGGGCACAATCATAGTGAAGATTACAAGCAGGAATAGCAAGTTGTTAAACTTAAATTTAAACTTAGCAAATCCGTAGCCAACCAAACAACAAACAAATGTCTGAATTAAAGCGCAGGACCCCGCAAGAATAAAGGTATTCAACAATGCTGACAGATACCCGTTTTCCATTATGATTGCCTTATAAATATCCAGAGTTGGATATTTAGGAATCAGACGCACCGTTACATCTACAAAGTCTTCCGGACTCATAAAGGAGGATGCAATCTTAGAATAAAACGGGAACAAAATCACATAACACACGCCAAGGAGCAGCAGGAACCGAAACAGGTACCAGACAACTCGTTTAAGGAAATACAGGGACAGAAACTTTGATCTGAGCCGTTCGAGAAGAGGTGTGCGATCAAACTCGACGCGGATTTTATTTTTGCTCTCTTTTTTGATTTTGGGAGCGCTTGGGGCTTGATTTGTCATTTGCACAATCCTCCTTTCTTAGTCTTTCCTCTGATAAAACACAAACAAACTAATAATTCCCGCAACAGCTGCTACAATAAGCATTACAAGCAAGAAATACATCCATGCCATAGCAGAGCTGATAACATTGCCATCACCCGCCATTTTATACAGCTCGTTTACATAAGCCATGACGGAGTTATTGCCAGACGTAAACGAGTCGATAACCGTGTATATGGCATTTACCAAAATCATAGGGGAAATAATCGGCAGGGTAATTTTCCAGAAGGTTTCCCAGGAGGAAGCGCCCTCAATTTCACAGGACTCGTATATGGCAGGGGAAATTCCCTGCAGACCCGCCAAGAAAATCAGCATCTGTACACCGGAGCGGTTAACAATATCAAAAATATTGTTAACCAGCTTGGTGACATTTGCAGCCAATTCGCTACCTACAATCATATTATTAAACAAATTTTGCAAATCCGCCGCGGATATAATTTCAGCAACACCGGATCCTCCGGCACCTCCCGTATCAATACCGCCGGAGTCAGAACCCATATAGTCACCCAACATGTTGCCGGCATCAATATCTGCAATTAGTCCTGTAGTAAGCAAAACAGGAATAAAGAAAATCGCACGAAACGCTGCACGACCTGCCATTTTCTGGTTAAGCAAAAGGGCAATAAACAGAGAAAATAGAAGAATTGCAGGGATCTCTATAATCAAACCACCAAGACCAGTCCATAATGTTTCTACAAACTTTGCATCGCTCAATGCCGCTTGATAGTTTCCAAGACCTACCCAAACCAGTTCAAAACCGCCTCCGGTGATAATATCGATCTCATGGAAGCTATACTTAATAGAATCAAAAATGATCGGGATATAAATCAGAAGGAAACCTAGCAGAAATGGGGCAATAAACAACCATCCGGCTCTTGATTTCTTTGCCTGCAGGCTAGCGCCGCGTTTTCTTTCTTTTACAACGCCGAGCTCCTGCTTGCCGGTCTTTGTTTTTTTCAAAAAAGCCATATTATCCTCCTTCCCTTACCCGTCGATTCTGACGAAATTCAGCGCTTCCACTTCGTAAGTTTCTCCGCCGTATTCTACAGTAACGTCGTATGAATTATAGTTAATAATGAAGTTAGTGCCGTTTTCATATTCCACACGCACTACAGATCCGGTAACTGTTTCATATTTCTGCGTGTCTACGCCGGAGGATGAACCACCGGAAGTACTGCCGCTGCTGGAGCCAGAGTAATTAGGGGTTCTGCCAGTTCTCTGCGCTTCCAATTCTGCACGCAGTCTAAGCCGTTCTTCTTCAGCAGCTTTTTTCTCTTCGCTTTCTTTATCTACGGAAGAACTACCTTCTGTTTCATCCTTCTCTACAATACGCAAAGCTTCCATAAACACGTGGTCTACAATCTGTGTAGTCTGCAAATCCCGCAGCGCCTCATTGACGATATCATAATATTTAATCATATCGTCCTTCCAGACATCATAAGCAACCGAGTAAAACTTGTTGTATGTATCTGATTCTTTCAGTGCATTGGTATTTTGATAGCTCAAAACAAAGTAAAGACTTGCGCCATTTTCAATTGCTTTAAGCAAAGAATACTGCACATCACCTTCCATATTTAGCGCTCCACCTGTATAGTTTACATAGCCGTGAAGCACCATGGACACAAAAGGAACCGATTCGCTAGCTCGCAGGAAATTGCTGGACTCTGTAGGAATATCCAAAATATGATCGGCATATGGCAGTACATATGCGTTTCCACCGTCTAACATAACGTCATATTTCTCAGAAAGTTTCTCTAGCAATTGCGTTGTAAATTTCTTAGAGTCTTCCCGGTTATATGGCTCATCTTCATCAAAGTCGGAGTTCAGATCTTTTCCAAGAGTAGAAACAGAAATGGACTCAGGGTCATATTTGCTATAGTCCTTATCAAACTTATTATAGAAGTAATCATAGACAGACGAGGATATGGCCAGCGCAAAATCTGACTCAAAGCTCTGCATTGCAGCATCGTATTCCCGCTTGGACATATACCGGTCGTCGATAGACTTGACAAGATCCCGTTTTTCCCAGACACCATCAAACCAATCTTCGCTCTTCATATACGCAAAGTCAAAGTCAGGATAAACACCAAAATTCTTTTCCTTGCTGCTGGCTAACAGTTTTTTAAATCCTGATTTACCGCCTAGCTCCTTCACCCAAGAAAGCTTCGAGGGATAGGTATTGTCGAGACCGCCGTTATAGCTTCCTGTCAAGCGGAAGTTGATGTTGGAAACACCTTCCTCTGAAAGCTCTTTATAAATTGTTTCTATGTCGTCAAAAGTTGTCAGCGCAGTGTCTACCGTTACAGGGAAAGACAGTACACGCTCTGTAGTTTTAATAGAACCAAATGTCTCCAGATAAAGAGGTAAATCCTCCGAAATATTATCTGCGCTCAATGGAGTAATAATTTTGTTATCCTCCAGATAATCTCGATATGCAGCTGCCATTCCCACATAGGACGGCTCATAAAATTCTTCTTTGCCTGCCGCAGAGGCTTTGTCTTCATCTGTGAGGAGCACATAGTTAATAGTATAAGATCCGGAATACTTCCGGTCTGTAGTAACCGTCCAGGAAGCGTTGGTTCCCACGGAAATCGAATCCGCCAGATTGTATGTGTCAGAAGGACGGGGATTAAAGCTTGCATATACATTGTTATAACTATGCAGTCTACCGCCATGCTCACTCATAAGGTTCGCCATGGAATCTCCTTCAGAGATAATAGCAAGATAGCCTCTCCTATAGGAGTCCGTCCTATCACTGGACTGTGCAGGATTTATTGCTGCTTCATCCGCACCTGATTTGTCTTCTACTACCCCGAACACAGGCATCCGCATAGTTTCGGAGTGCTGGCCAGAAATCGTATGGTACGCATAATCTGCTCCATACATCTGTCCAGAAACATTATAGTTGGTACCAAACACATCTTCAAATCGAATTAATGTTCCAGCGCCGTCTGGAATAAAGGTATATCCAGTATTCTGAGAACTACCACACCCCATATAGGGAAGCATGGTGATTGATTTCAAGACAAAGTTGGCCTCGTCAAATTGAATACCGTTTGCAGGAAGACGAGCTTGTATCCCTGTATCTGTAAAGGTGTACTCAATCGCCATTTTAAAGTTGGCAGGCGCCTTATCTGTATTGGTATAGTCACAATCTGCATGGTCCTGGTCCATTTCCTCAAAGGTATAGGTAGGACAATATGCTTTTATGATGGTCTCCAGATCTTCCAATTCCTTAGATACGATTTCGACATCACAAATATATACCGCAAATTGCTTGGTAATTGGAAAGGCTGCTTGAATTTCCTTTACATTACGCTCCGTCAAGCTGACATCCGAAGTATCATAAAGGGTGTAGAAAGACAGCAACTTTTCTTTATATATCCCTTCTGGGATTTTATCCAAAATCATAGACTCAAAACGAGTCTTGGAAATCATACGGGGAACCAGACGGGTTGTCATCAATTCTCCTACCGTATATTCCACACGCAGACCATTTTTTATATTTTTAAAGCTGATCTGCCCTCGCAGCGCGGCTTCCTTGTAGGAATACATGGTTTTTTCCACGCTGTTTTCTTCGTATGTTACTGCTAGCTGAGACAGCAATCTCTCCTTCGTAGATGCAGACGCCCAGTTATAACCGGCAGAAACATCATATGGATTGGAGAATAAAGTATCGCCTGTTTTGGTATCCACAAATGCAACTTCACCTGTAAATTCTTCTATCCACAGTTGATAATCGCCCTGTTCCCTAGCAAGCACCATGTCTTTCAGTTTTGCCTCGGGTGAGGTATATGCTTTTGTAATATAGTTAATGACAGGATTTCCCTCTTCATCCACCTTATCTTCATATGCTGCGGCAGTATCGATTACAGACGTATATCCTGTTACGGCGACAGCACCAAGCACTGTGATCAGGGACAGGAAGACAGATAATATTCTTTTCATTTTCTTAAATTACCTCCTTCCCTACATCCTATATTGTAGTTCATCCACAATACTAAAGATGAAGCTAATAATTTTGGTGATCAGCGTTGAGAAGAGCACCGCAATAAACATAATAAATATCATGCCGACAATTGTAACAGCTGCAATCAGCACGCTCTTTCCAAAGGAATAATCGTGAGTAATCATCATACCGAAGAATATCAAAATACCTACCCACAAAAACGCAACGGTGTTGATAATGGAAATAAAACTTACTTCTTCTGATACCAATATATTAGAAAGCAGCGTACTTGGAATAAGCAAAAGCGGCAGAGGAACAAGTGCGTAGCAGCTTGCTGTAAATACATCGGAAAAGCTGCCTTCTCCATCAAACAAAGTAGTGAGGCACCAGTTTGCAACCACCCACAGAAGCAACGGCAGAACCACAGAAATCAGCGTCATAAAGATGTTTGCTGTATTTGCATCCTGTCCGCCAAAAATATATCCTGTACCCACAGTCTGATAGAAGAATGCGAGAACTGTTATAACCAAAATTACGAATGCACTGCGTACACTGCCTCGTTTTTCGTGTTTTAAATCCCAGAATCCATCGAAAGGATGGAAAAGTATATGGAACGCGTACAGTAGTTCCTCGCGAATATTTTTCTGCCCAACCTTCATGGCGGCAAGTCGGTTGCGCTTGGCCGCATATCCAAACAATTTCACTACTAGGACTGCAATAAAGATCACAACAACCGGAATTAGGATAAAGAATTTGGATATCCAGTCTTTTCGAATTTCCTTGTAAGAATCGGAATATCCGCCTTTATCATAGGCCGCTTTATAATAATCCATAGCGTCTTCAAAGTTGCCTTCACGATACAGAGCTTTCGCAATCCCTACGTATGCTACATCAAAGTTATTGTTCCGTTTGAGAATCTCTCGCCAGTCACTGATTTCCGCATCGTATTTGCGCTCGTTTTGATTCTTCAGTGCATTGATCAAAATATCACCATACTCTGTTCGTCTGTACACAGTAAAGCTCATATTGACCTTATCTAAAAGAAGCATTTTATCGCCCTGGTATACAACTGCTTCAATGCTACCAATAGAACCTAATTGGTTTCCGTTGTCACCAAAAGCAAATAACAAGTTTCCTTCATCATCGTACGTAAACACCTTGGAACGCTTTTCGTCAATAATAGACCAGGTTCCCTGCGGGCCTACAGCAGCATCAATAATTACAGAAGCACCTTTGATTGCACTGGTTTCCGAAGTAGCTACTTTTACTTCACCAGAGGGAGGATAAAATCCATTTCTCCGCATTATGTCCGTGCCGGACACATTCAGTTTTTTAACAGGAGCATAGGTGCCTGCCTTGCTTTTATTGTTGATTTCTTGCTGCTGCGTATCCGAATCAATAGAGGAGGTAGTTACATACAGAAAGTTGTTCTCGTCAATGGTAATGTTGTTATATTCCGTAGAAACAATGGTTTCCTCGTCATTCTTGCCCCATTTCCTCCAAAAGGCTTGCCACTGTGAAAGTGTTGTTTTCTGTGCACCGATATACCCATAGAATTCACCGCTGTCACCCATGACGATGATACCTTCAAACGTAGTAGAAGATACCACAAACATTCTGCCGTACTCGTCTACCGCTACTGCTACCGGACGGTAAATCGCATTTTCCGCGATCAGAGCGCTCTGCGGCTTGCCGACTGTCTTCACAAAGTTTCCATCCCGGTCAAAAATGACAATACGACTGTTTTCTGAATCACAGGTATAAATAAACTCTTCAGTAATAAATACGCCAGATACACCGGAAAAAGAGTCAGGAACCCCCTGCTCGTTTACAAAAGAACGGATGGTAAATTTACTTTTATAATACTTATCCAGTACATAAATAGCGTTTTGCTTGCCATCTACAATATATACATTTCCGTCTTCGTCAACTTCCAAATCTCTGGGATCTTCCAGGGTAATGGAATTTCCAAAAATGTCCGTCCCCATAAAATCAGTATCTACAACTTCATCGGGTACATATGCATCTGGTGAATACAATACAAAACCACTAGAGGAATATGTATAAGTCGTATACGGCGTCGCAGCAGATGCAGCTGCAGGCAGCACGCACAGCAATGCCATCAGGACCAGGAGTATTTTTATTGATTTTTTCATAAATACCTCCTTAGTCTTTCATACCGCTCGAACCCATTGTCTCGATGATTCTGCTTTGTGAAACAACAAACACCACGATGGGCACAATCATCATAACAACAGTTGCGGCGGCCGATGCACCGGAACGAACGATACCTTCAAGCAATACCTGGTTAATTGTGAAGTTCAGCGTTTTTAGCTGCTCACTATATATATATATGTTTTGTCCAGTATTCCAAAGTCCCTGGAAGGAGTAAATAATCAATGTCAGCCACGCTGGTTTTACCATGGGCATGGCAATAGACCAGAATGTTCTGAACTCTCCCGCACCGTCTAGCCGTGCACTTTCCAAAATTTCCGTAGACACGTTGGAATCAATAAATTGCTTCATCAAATAGAGTCCAAGCGGTGTCGCAAGCGCCGGAACAATAATAGCCCAATAAGAGTCCAACATTCCAAGCTTTGAAATAATAACAAAAATCATGAGCTGCGCTACTTCCGAGTTGATCATCAAGGATTTCTGGATCACCTGGAAAGTAAATTTGTTTCCGGGGAATGGGAGCTTAGACAACGCGTATGCACACATAGAGGAAAGAATCAAGTTCCCAAAAGTTCCGCACACGGTAATAAACACCGTATTGAAGAGATACCGGGAAAATGGTACCCATGAGGTGTTAAGCAGATTGAATAAATCGGAGAAATTTTCAAAAGACGGATTGGTAACATACATTCTGGGCGGGAAGTAAAACAATTCGTCCAAAGGTTTCAAAGACTGAATAATCAGATAGTACATAGGGAAAAACATGACCACGCCCAACAGGAGCATGAAAATAGTAACACCAAAGTCCCCGCCAATAGAACGGCTGAGCACCACCCGATGCTTTCTTGTTCTTAATTTTTTCATCAGCTTTTACCCACCTTTGAAAGCATCTTCTGTACCAGCATGTTTGATCCAATCATTAGGAAGAAAAGTACCATAGAAATCGCACATGCATACCCAAATTCCCACCGAGTGGTACCATATTCAGACAAATGGTGGGAAAGCGTGTATCCCACATAATCTGTAGGAATACCTCCGCACAAGGTTGTCACAATCGCGCCAAATCCAAAGGAGTTGGTGATTGACATAATAGCGCCGAACAAAAGCTGCGGCTTCATGCTTGGCAGCGTGATATACCAAAGCTCCTGCCAGCGGTTTGTAATCCCATCCACAGCGCCCGCTTCCAATTGGCTGCGGTCCAGTCCCTGGAAACCTGCGATAAAGGAAAGGAACGCGGTGCCCAATGACATCCACAGAGCAATGAAAATAACGGTAGGCATAATCATTTTTACATCTTGGAAGAACAAAATCGGACTGTCAATAATCCCCCAGTTCATCAGCCATCCGTTTAAAAGACCGTAGGAGTCACCGGAAAAGATGTAGTTGAATACTACATAGATACCTCCGCAGAGGGACGGCGCATAAAAGATCAATGTTACAAACGCACGCACCTTCGGAGTCAGTTCGTTGATAAACCATGCTACTATAAAGGACAAAATATAAGAGCCAGGTCCTACTGTGATAGCAAAAATCATAGTATTTTTCACTGCCGTGATAAACAAATCATCGTTAATAAACAAATTGATATAGTTATCAAGGCCTACCCAGTTCGGCATCTGGAGCAGGTTGAAGTCTGTAAAGCTCACAAGTATACCGGAAAAAACCGGGATAACCGTTATCAAAGTAAACAACAGTACATACGGCGCAATCATCACATAGCCGATTTTATACTGCTTCATAAGATGCCAAGTCCATTGGAGCCTTGTTTTGTCTCCATGCGCTATGACTTCTTTTTCTTTCTTAGCCATGTTGCTTCTCCTAATTTAGATTTATGCGGCCCCCGGCCAGTCGCTGACGGACAGGCCGGGTCCATTTGTATACTGGATATTCATTATGGTTCAGCTTTCTTCGAGCCACTCTTTATAGGAGAGGTCTGTCTTGTCGTTCTTGACATCTGCCTTCCAGGATTCATAATTATTCACAGAAACGCCATTCTCTTCCATCCAATCTCTGAAAGAGTATTCATACTCCTCAGAATACTGCATGCAGGAGTTGTCGTCCTGTTTGGTTATATCATAGGTCTCATTCCAGTATTCGCGCCACTGGCCAAAATCATCCATTTCCATATATGTACGGATAGCCTGCCATTCATCATCTACCATAAGCTTAAATTCCTTACGCTTACGAGTGATTTCCCGGTTCATAACCGGTGTATATTCCTGCAGCATATTCGATGCGTCCGCATTTTCTGAATAGCCGCGGTTTACCACAAAGTTTGCATACCGGTCAATAAAGTAACTACCAGGGTAAGAAGGAACAGAATATGCAGACTCCAGACATGTCAGAAGCGTCTTATATTCAGAATCGGTCCATGGTTGCTCTGCAAGCGCCTCCAGATTGGCAAGCTGCTGCTTTGCAGAGGGCCCCAGAAGGGCTACCATTTCTTCTGAATAATCTACTGCGTAATCTTTAGAGCCGATGTAATCCAACAGATCCCATGCAGCTTCCAAGTCTCTGCAGTCTTTGGTCATATACACACCATCTGCGCCAGCTTCTACCGAACGGTTGATCTCACCTGTTTCCTCGTTTAAAACGCCCGGCGTCTGATAGAAGGTCCACAGGTTGCTGATTTCCGGAGCAAATACCACCAGTGTATTATAAAGGCTATAGTCGGCTAAAATGATCGGCATTTCGCCAGATTTAAAACGGTTGGCCGCATCGAACTGTTTTGTCAGAGAATATTGTTGATACAAGCTATTAATAAAGTCAAATGCATCCACCACTTCGTCGGAATCGAATGCACTGCGCATTCCTTCATCTTCCCAAAGGTCTCCGCCGTTCTGATATACAAAAGTTCTATAATTTGCCTGGAATCCGATTTCCATATTATTAAATTGAAGCGTTGGGATCAGCGCAATTACGTCATCCCAAGTTTGGGGAATTTCCACGCCTAACTGTTGTATTACATCGTTGCGAACAAACATTACGGAAAAGCCTTGCCCAAAGGGAATTGCATAAGTCTTTCCATATAGGGACAACCGATTCAATGAACTTTCTGCAAATCGGCTGACAACCTCGTCAAAAGTGTCAAAATCATTCAGAGGCAGAATAGCGCCACGAATTGCCATCTCAGTAGGGTCGCCCTGGTCCAAAACGATGTCAGGCCCTACCCCCGCCAAAATAGACGGCAAAATTACGTTTTGACCAGTCAGTTTAACATTTGCTCCAATTCCGGTTTTTTGCGTGAAGCCACTGTTTATCAGGTTTTTCATAACCTGGGCTGTATCACGGCCCTTAGAAGTCCATGCTTCCAAAGTCACACTCGCCTCGGCTTCATCCGCTCCCTCTACACCGATCGTATTGTAGTCTGTGTAGAAGCTGGCAACAAATTTCTTGAATTCAAATACAAAGGAAGCCCATCCGCCATCTTTCCCCTGCGGCAGCTCGCTGCCGACCGGTTGGATTTGAATGTAGTCTACCTGCAGGTACTGCATGCTGACTTCAGACAGCCATGTACCCAAAGAGGAGATCCAGGTTTTCAGTTCTCCCATATTGGCGGCGATCTCTTTTTCATCGGTAACCATCTTTTCAATTACCAGAGCGGCCTGTTCCAATGTGGAGGTGTTTTCTGAACGCCCTCCGTTCATTTCCAAAATGTAATCTACCAGCTGGGTAAGCACGCCCTGCTGTCTGCCAAGATCTTTAATTACATTCGGCATAATCCGGCTGAATCCATAATCTCGGTTCGGGTCCGGAGCAACGCCGGTCAGCTTAACAAGTTCCAAATAATCGTCGTTCAAGCTGTCCACTGTTTCAGCAACCTGACGCAAAATGTCAGTAAATGCACCTTTGGTCGCTTCAAATTCTAGCGTGTAGGTCTCGCCTTCTTCAAAATAAAATTGGAAGGTTGTACTGCCGTCGTTCAGCGCTGCGGACTGCCACTTCTGATTATAAGGAAACTGACAGTTCTTCGCTTCAATAAAAGGATATTCTCCATTAATCTTCAGACTTCTGGAAGTATACATGCCCTTTACAGTCGACTGTTCGTACCGCAGTGCAATTTCATACAAACCGGAGGCAGGACACTCAAATGTGTAGCGGATCCACTGTCCGGAGTTGATCCATTTTTCCCCGCCCATAGTATTTCTGTATATCAAAGACGGATCCTGCGGGCTAGTTCCGGCGGATGTACGGTCATAAATCGGATAAATTGTATAGTTGGACACGGAATCAGGCATTTCCGCTTCAATTTTGATAGGATCTGCGTCGGCAGGTTCGTAACCCTTGTCCTTATATTCCTGCAGTATATCCTCATATGTAGCAGGATCTTCATATGTATAAAAGGTAAAGTTTTCAATGGCAATAGGCTCCCGGATTCCCTCCAAGGTAATCACGTTTTCGCCGGCTTCCATATAAAACTCCAGCGGCACTGTGTAGTACCCGTCCGGATCCTTCACATCATACACATCCCAAACAAAATCTACCTTTGGAGAGGGATTCAGTTCATTGCCGATAGAGTCTTTTACAAACGCAGTTTCTCTATCGTCGCTTTCATAGTCGTATACCCACGTTTTAGTAATACGCAGAAAACGTGCTTCGTCATACGGTGCCTTGCCGTTCAGAGCAAAAAGTCGTTCGATATCGTTTGTGCTGTCGCTGGTGGCACTGTAATTGAGGCGAATTGCATAAAAACCGCTTTTCGGAACATTGAATTTCCAGGAGACGCTTCCGTTTGAACCTACTATCAAGCAGTCCCTGCCCTGCCAGGTAGTCTTTTCCACTTCAGCGTTATCCGTTTTTTCAAAGTAATCCTGTGCATCGACTACAAATTCCTCGCCGGTGCGGGGTGTATCCTCGTATTCATACTTTGCTTTATAATTCTCATAGGTCAGCAGCGTATATTCATCCTGAAGCTGCCGGAGCGTTACACCGGTAGAGGTGCCTTTTCCATCATTCGCCGCATCATCGGCATCTTGCGCAAATACCGGCACTGCGGATCCAATCAGCATCAGCGCGCCTAGCGAGAACGCCAAAAGCTTTTTGGCCTTTCCTGTTTTCATATGAAATCCTCCTGAAAGTGTTGCCCTTGGGCGGTCTTTCAGCCCTAGGCTAAACAAGCTGCAAACGCAGCCAAGCAGTTGCCACAACCTGCTTTTATCTGGCCGTGACAAAACCACTGGGACAAAAATTCCCCTTTTGCCCCATTTGTATACAATATATGATAACACAAGCCCGATTCTATGTCAAGTTGCTACATAATAATATGCGCCAAGCACTGAGGGGAGAAGCATCCAAAAATCCTCTTCCTTTTTTCCGGGACTTTCCATTTTACCCAATTGGAAAAAAATGGCGCTTCTTTAATATTAAAAAAGTTTCCTATTTGTTAATTAAATTAACTTATTTTGAATATATACAGTTTTTTTCACAGTCCAATCACATAATACAGTGTTCATTTTGTCAAAATGTTTTTTATACTAACATTATCTTGAAATGTGATGAAATTGTAAAAATGTCGTAAACGTAAATTTGCGAAAGAGTTTTTTGTGATATTTTCACATAAATTCAGTTTATTTTTTTCCACATGTACAAGTTGCACAATTTATAAAAAGAGGAGGGCTAGCCTCCTCTTTTTATACCAAAGGGCATAAGCCAAGACATCCACAAAGCAATATGCTTTTCCAACTATCATCCCCATCCCAACCGAGACAGCACCGCCGCGCCGCTCATGCCTCTAGAAACCCGAACGCGGGGGATTGTCAGTGGGTTGCAGCCAGACGTATCCGCGCTATTTACCGTAGTATAACCAAATTTGTAATACCGAGCCGCTTCTCCTATTACAAAATCATTGAGTGTTCCGCCTGGATAGCAGATTGCCGTCGGATACCTTCCTGTTAAATCACATAGCCTTTGAGCAGATCCCGCAAACTGTTCCCGCAGCCCTTCTGCAGACAGAGATGTCAACGAAGGATGGGTAATCGTATGAGAATCAAACCGCACCAAGCCGCTGCCTGCCATTTCCCGAATCATATCCTCTGTAAGATAGCCAGGCGCATCAATATTTGCCGTAATCATAAATATCGTCGCCTTAGCGCCATATTTTTTTAAAATAGGAAACATTTCCGTATAGTTGTCCTCATAACCGTCGTCTAACGTAAGAATAATGCTCCTCCTATTCGTATTGGCATATTCATCGGCAAATAAAAATTCACAGCCGGCAGAACAAAGTGCCTGCAGATGCTCCTCAAATTCTGACGGACGCACAAATAAATTGGTAAGACTCGTGTAGGGTTCTTCTAAAATCAAATGATACATTAGGGAAGAAGGTGTATATTGTCCCACAGGAATTGTTTCTTCTAAAGGAGGTTTTGCAAAAATATCGATCTGCCCACCGCCCTCAACTTCCACTGTCTCCACTGGGGGCGGCACAGTTGTATCACGCGTCTGTGGTACGGTTGTTTCAGGAGATGGTGCAGTGGTTTCCAGGACAGTAGATGTCGACTGCTCTTCCTCTTCCTCGGTGCCTTGCTTTGTAGTCTCCTCTACGGCAGGCGCTGTAGTGGTAGGACGCAACGCCGGCTGTGCGCAGCCAGCCAGCAAAAACACCGCTGCTAAAAAAAGCGTCTCTCCTGCAATACGCCATCTTTTTTTCATACCCGCGCCTCCTCCTGTTTTTCTTTATAATAGTATTGTACACAATCGTGCAAAAGCTGTCAATCTTTTTGTTATTTCCAGAAATTACGCTAGAAATCCTCAAATAATCGTATAATCTTGTTTTTTCTCGAAAAATGTTGTATCATGATATACAGAAACTTCTATAAGGAAGGTATATTTATGATCGTATCCACTAAAGGCCGTTACGCACTGCGGGTCATGCTGGCCCTTGCCGACGAGAAAACCTGCAATTATGTTCCCTTAAAGGAGATTGCAGAAAAAGAAAATATTTCTTTAAAATATCGGGAAAGTATTCTTGTAATTCTCAGTCGAGCCGGCTTTGTAGATGCACTGCGTGGGCGGGGAGGTGGATACAGACTTGCAAAATCTCCTAGAGAATACACAGTCAGCAGTATTCTGCAGCTTACGGAAAGCACCATGGCTTCCGTATCCTGCCCAGAATGTGTGGAAGGAGTGTGTGACCGGTCTGGGGAATGCAAAACTCTGCCTTTATGGCGGGGCCTAGATAAAATCGTATCAGAATATCTGGATGGAGTCACACTAGAAAACCTGATGAACCCTGCCTTTTTTAAATCAGACAACTAAAGGATACCTACATGAACAAAGAATTGCGGCTGCGGCCTTTGTTTGGCGGGTGCCTGGGGATGTATCTAGGCGCATGGAGCCTGAATACCCTTCTGGCACAAAGTATTTTGGAAAAACAAATACGAATCGCCCTTGGAGTTTTGCTCTGCTCGGCTATTGCCGGTGTGCTGCTCCTGTGGTTTCGGCCATGCAAAATCAAAGAAAGACGAATTACGGGAGCGGGCACTATCGGAACCTGGCTCCCGTTTGTAGTTGCGCTGTTGATCGGATGTAGCATCGCCTGTTGGTTTACCTTATGGGAAGAAATACGGCAGGAGCATTACGATAGTTTAGCAGGACAACAGGCTCATATCACCGGCATTATTATGGAAGAAAAGTGGTCGTCTTCGTACGGCGGAATTTACACAGTATATATAGATTCCATAGACAGAAAAAAAGATGGCTTTCTTGTCACAATGGAAACAGAGGATAAGTTAGAGGCGGGCGGGGGCATAGAAGGAGACGTCTCCTTTGAAGCGCTAGGCGCACAGCAGATATTTGATCCGGATCAGCGAGAATATTCCCGCTCCAAAGGAGTACGGGCAGAGGCAGTCGCGCTGGGTATACGATTTGTCAACAGGCCTGTCCCGCCGGTGCAGCAAATTTTGTTGTGGGGAAAAAGTGTACAAAAATATTTTTCCGGCATTTTGACAGACCTGCTGGGAGACGAGGCGGGTGGATTTGCCTCCGCTCTGTTTTTGGGAAACCGGGACGTTTTGCCAGATCGAATCAAGCGGGATTTTAGTCGACTTGGTATTTCTCATATTTTGGCGCTGAGCGGCATGCATCTGACCGTTGTTACCGGATTTGCCGGCGCGCTTGGGCGGCGGATCGGCCGACGCTGGGGAACTGGACTTTCCATAGGGGTTGCGCTTTTGTATATTGTCATCTCCGGGTTTACTCCTTCTGTCACACGAGCAGGAATTATGCTGTTGATCTGCATGTTTTTAAAAATTCTGGGAAAAGGAAGCGACAGCTTTACCAATCTGGGCATCGCCGTATGCTTGATTCTTTTGTGCAGCCCTGGCGCTGCGCGAGACGTGGGGCTGCTTTTATCCTTCTGGGGCGTGCTGGCGGTGCTGCTGTACAACCATGCTGTAAAAAAACCTGCCTTTACGCAGGAGGAGCAACAGACTGGCATACTTGCTATGGTATTTCAAAGGGCCAAGTCAGCGGGAAGCTTTTTTCTCCTATCTGTCTGCGTGGTATTATTTATGCTGCCGCTGACCTGTCTGCTGTTTGGGCAAATTTCCCTAGTCGCGCCCATCGCCTGTGTTATTTTCAGTCCGCTTGCTACCATACTGCTTTGGCTGCTGCCGCTTTTGCTGCTGGTATCCCCCTCTCCGCTGTTTACAGGAATCTTACTTCCTATAGTTCAAGGGATTTGCAGTATAACCATCAATCTCTCCAAAGTGCTGGCCAGACTGCGAAACATTTGCGTCTCCACATATTACCCTTTCGCACCCCTGCTGACAATTGCTATATTCTGCTTTGTCTTATGGGCGTTGGCTGCCAAAAAAGGGAAACGGCGCATCCCGGTTTTCTGCACCATAGCTGCAATACTAGTGCTAGGCGGATGTATTACAGGATGGCGCGTGGTACATGCAGAGCAGACTTCGGTGGTCATGGTCAACAGCGGTATGGACAATGGCACTTGGACTGCGAAAAATGACGGTTTGGTTGTAACGCACAGCGAGCATGCACTTCTAATTGACATAACGGCAGGAGGATACTCCACGCTTCGCAGAGGCGCCTCCGTATCCAAACCGCTTTACTGTACAGAAATCGAGGCCGTGATGCTCACGCATCTGCATAATAAACACATTGAATCCCTGGAAAAACTGTGGAACCGGGAAATGGTGCGGCAAATATGGGTGCCGAATGAGGACACGGAAACTACCTATCGGTTGTATGAAAAAGCTACGGCAGCAGGGGTAGAAATCGTTACATATACCCCGGGAGAGACGCTTTCCTTTTTGGGAACCCGCGTCGTTACCCATGAGAGCGGTTATCTGGAACGGTCGGTACAGCCCATTATCCGCTTAGATGTAGAGGCAGGAGGCAGTCGTATGGTATATTTGGGTGCCTCCTGGGCAGAAGCCTACAGCTTAGAGGAATTTCAAGCAAAAGATACCGAAGTTTTATGGTTTGGCGCACATGGGCCCCTGTATAAAACGGAAGTAAATGCCGCTGACCTGTCTGCGGTAAAATCTGTATTTTGCACTGGCCAGGCGCCAGAATATGTGCATATGGGAGATAAGCCTCAATCACCGTACTGTTTTATCTTTCCCAAAGAATAATGTAAAAGCCGCAAAATATACGTTGACAAATTCCTCCCCCTCCTGTATCATGTAACGGTCAATGCTGCTTGCCTAATAATGAAACTTTTTTGTATCATTATATCACGCCTTAGTGCAGCGGAATGGAGGCTCTTATGAATCAATGGATCGTGGGAAATGCACGGTTCACCGCAATAGCCGATGGGGTGATCCGTATGGAATATACCAAAGACGCCGTTTTTGCAGACGGCGCCACTCTATTTGCCAATCGGCCCTGTCCTTCCGCACAGGCAGACTATACAAAAGACGGCAATGTTGTCACCATCGCTACGAAAAAATATACACTTACCTACCGTATCGGCGCGTCTTTTACACCGGAAAGCCTGTCCGCAAAAATTCACACTGGGAATGTGGAAACCACTTGGAAATACACAGACAACAGCAAGGGAAATCTAGGCGGAACTCTGGCTACGCTGGATGGGGTAGACGGACACAGGCCGCTCCCAGACGGGCTGCTGTCACGAGATGGATGGTATGTGATAGATGATTCGGGTACGCCTGTTTTCGCAGACGGCTGGCTGCAGAAACGCAGCAAAAAGCATCTTTGTGATTTATACCTTTTTGCCTACGGACACGACTATCCCGCGGCCCTGCGGGATCTGGCTTTTGTCTCCGGAAAAATGGCCCTGCCCCGCAAATACACATTGGGTTCCTGGTATTCCCGCTGGTGGCGGTATAGTGCAGAACAGTTTCTTCATATTGTGGACGAATATGATGCCAACGACTTCCCCCTAGATATTCTGGTTATGGATATGGACTGGCATTATCAGGACTGGAGCTATCAGAAGGGAGATCCCCGTGCCCTATACGGTTACGGCCATGCCGGCGAAAATTTGGGGTGGACTGGGTATACTTGGAACAGGCGGGAAATTCCAGACCCCAGAGGGCTGCTTGCAGAACTGCATAGGAGAGGAATTGCCGTCACCCTCAACGATCACCCGGCGGATGGAATTCGAGATCATGAGGAAACATATCCCACGTTTATAAAGCTGCTGCGTGAAAAACAATATAAAGAAGAAGTGCCCCTTATTCAGGATAAACAGTCGGCACGGGAACGGGAAAATCCCCGACAGGATGTTGTAAACTATCGATTCAACGCCGGCAATCGGGATTATATGGACGCATTCTTTGAAAGCACCCACACGCAATATGAAAAAATGGGAGTGGATTTCTGGTGGCTGGACTGGCAGCAGGACTATCTGTATCCCAATGTAAACGGACTGGAACCACTTGCCCATTTGCCATGGCTTAATTATCTGTACTATGAGCGCTCCAGAAAGAATGGTTGGAGAGGTATGTCCTTCTCCCGCTGGGGCGGCTTTGGCGATCATAAGCATCCTGCTTATTTTTCAGGTGATACCATTTCCACATGGGATACCCTGGCCTTTGAAATTTATATGACTGTCAGCGCCGGAAACGTAGGCTGCTTCTGGTGGAGTCACGATATCGGTGGTTTTGAAGACCCAAACCCCGAGAAGCAGTCCGAACTATATGTTCGCTGGGTGCAGTTTGGTATTACTTCGGCGGCCCTGCGGCTGCACGTATGCGGCAATGAAAAAATTGATCGCAGGCCCTGGACATGGGGGGAACCTTACTGCTCCGCTATGCGGGAGATGTTCCATCTACGGTCTATGCTGATTCCATATCTGTATTCCATAGCCTATGAGAGCTACCGGGATAGTGTACCCATGCTGCGGCCATTGTATCTCTTTGACAGTGAAAATGAAGAAGCATACAACCATCCCACTACCTACTATCTGGGCGGCTCTATGCTCGCTTCTCCCGTCTGTGTTCCGGGGGAAGGGGAAACCTTCACTGCCCGCTCCCAGGTGTATCTTCCTGCAGGCGTGTGGTACGACTACTTTACCGGTGCACGATATGACGGCGGTCAGGCAGTCTCTATCCAAAATGATCTGTACTCCTTTCCCCTATTCATAAAAGCGGGCAGACCGCTCCCCACGCAGCCCTATACCAACCGAATGACTACTACCCCGCTCTCTCATCTGATTGTAAAAATTTTCGCAGGAGAACATCCCCTTTCCGAAAGCTTTACGTTGTTTGAAGACGATGGCGTGACCGAAGGCTATATGTCCGACGCATATAGAGCCACAGAGCTTGCCTGCACATATGACGGAAAATGTCGTACATTCTCCTATACCCCTTCCGGAAACGGATATGCAGGAGAATGTACCTGCAGAACTGTTACTGTGGAACTGTACGATATAGAAGAAATGCGATGCACGCGCGCGCCGGACGGCACAGTCTTCACCTATGACCTTACCAAACGCTGTGGGAGATTGGACATTCCTAATATTTCTCCATCGTCCCCCTTCTCTGTAACCTTGACACGTATACAATAAAAAGAAACGGCAGCTATGCTGCCGTTTCTTTTTATTAATCTATGATAGATACAGCAATCTCATTGACACTGCAATATTCCGCGATCTTGCTGTTCTTGTTACAGCGCACCGTTGCATGATCCGTATAGGCAAGAATGCCCTCACCAATGGTATCTACCGAGTTCGGCACAGTGATAGATGTAAGATTTTCCATTCCGGAAAAAGCATACGCATCCACCAGCGTAACCCCATCTGGAATCGTAAGCTCTGTAATCCTCTCACAGCCAACAAAGGCATATACGCCGATTTCCCGGAGTCCACGAGGAAGCTCTATCTCCCGCAAGTTGGTACACTTAGCAAAGGTGGAATTTGG
>CANRVI010000013.1 GCA_947643245.1 uncultured Clostridia bacterium
ATCTGCCGTATACCAGCCCGTAAACGTGTAATGTTCACGGGAGGCCGATGGTAGCGCACCAATGGCACTTCCCTCTCGAATCTGCTTTTTAAAAATGGCATATGTTTCAGCAGAATCACATATTGTTACCGTCTTTTTATTCGCATCATAGGTAATATAGTTTCCAACTCGAATTGAATTGGTCATCCAGAAGGACATATTGTTATGTCCGGATAAAACAAATCCGCCTGCAGGAATTTTACTGTTTCCAACACCATATGGAGTAACGGCGCTGACGCGTCCGTCCGCTTCTACAATGGCCTCCGAACCGTAGACATTCGTCCCGGTAGTGTTTCCCTTAGTAAACACTACCAGATAATTCTCACCTCGTCCAATATCCACGCCATTGATATTCTGCTGCTGCGCACCGTTTAAAGCGCCTCCGTTTGTATTATAAGTTATCGTACAATTTTGATATTCTCTCCACCGAGCATACAAGGTTGTGCAAACTCTTTCTGTATACTTTGTGTCGGCATTCACCAGCGTGCCGCCGGTCTTGGCTGTGTACCAACCGTCAAATACATAACCCGATTTTACAGGTGTAGGCAGCGTGCCCACATTATTCCCTGGCATTACCGACTTACCATCCTGCAAATATGCTTCATAGGAGCGATATATCCGTATCGTTTTTGTTACAGGATCCATGGAGATATAATCTCCTACCCTAATATTGTTATAAAGCCAGTCAGACATGTTGCCATTTCCTGACACAACAAAACCATGCTTCGGAATAGACATGTTGCCATGCCCGTACCCTGTTACACTGATTATCTTTCCGTTTACGTCCACAGCCGCTTCTGTTCCATGGATGTTCGTTCCCGTGCTGGATCCATAAAGGGGAGTATAAACTACCAGCGCGTGGGCCTGACGGATTTCATTATACTGGGTAAATTTTGTACTTGCATTTGCAGCCCCAAAACTGCCGCCAGCAGCGTCAAAATATACCCGCGCAGGAACACTGCCGCTTACATAGTTGCAATATCCCAAGTGTAGCCAGCCTAGATTGCATTCTCCCCAAGTAGAACCGTTTACACTAACCTTTTGGGTGATAAACAAAGAGGTACCACCCGCCACCGAACCCTGAGTGGAAAAAGACGTACCAGGGCCACTGCGTACATTTAGCGTAGTACCTGCTTCTACCTTCCAAATCTCACAGTTATCTGTAATAGAAGAGGCGTCCCATCCCAACAGAAGCGCATAATTATATACCTTGCTACGCCGTACTTGATACTTGCCGGCAACAGAATCGGCCATTGCCGCCCGATGAGCTACATCCAAGGTGATAGCGCTGTAGTTCCCGCCGACCAAAGCCGCAGCAGCATTGATCACACGGCGAGCGCCGCCGGCGCCGCATTGATTCTCCAAGTCGGCAAAATAAACTAGGGCACTGGGACTTGTAACTCCATATCCCATGGTGCGGGATATATATGTAGAAATATCGGAAAAAGCCAAATCATCCTGCGCCTTTTTCCCCTCCGCAGTCTGCAGCAGAGTGGAAATTCTTGAGGCCTCGTCACTGTTTAAAATTCGTGTCGTCCAGCCTGTGGAGCTTGTAGTAGTAATCTCATTATACAGCGCATTGCCCAGAATATTTCTTGCCTGGGTTGCATTGGCCGCCACAATAGTCTGCAGCAAACTTAGGGCACGGTTGCCATGCCACTGGATCCATCCAACACTAAGCGCTCCATTGTCATCTTTTGTGACAGATCCATATGCCCCTTCGTTTTGCTGGATGATATCCATAGCTGCAGAAACAATATCATTAAAGCCCACAGCGGCAGCCTGCAAACCCAAAGGCAGGAACGCCATAAGCAAAAGTAAAAAGGCCATAACACCACTAATCGTTTTTCTAAGTTTCTGAGACATTTTCCACCTTTCCCTTCAACAAAGGTATCCCCCGGATACCGCCCAATTCTAAATGCATACCATTATTATAATAGGAGGAGAAAAATTTGTCAACAATTGCCCAAACAAATCGATTTAGAAAGTATTGGAAGCCAAAAAATCTATTGACAAAAAAAGGGAGGAGTGCTATAATAATTTTACCTCTGGTTGAGGGTTCTTTTTTTGTACGTTTTTTTGTACAAAAAATGCAGTCCAGGAGGGAGGTACTGGCAAAAAGCCAAATTTTACGGGTAATATGCCCGAATCCACAGGGAGGTGCCGAAAATGAGAGTAAAAATCACTCTCGCATGCAGCGAGTGCAAACAGCGGAATTATGACACAAAGAAAAACAAAAAAAATGATCCGGACAGACTTGAAATGAATAAGTACTGCCGCTTCTGCCGCAAGCACACTCTGCACAAAGAAACGAAATAAAGGAGTAAAGCAATGGCTGAAAATGAAAAAAAAGATGCCGGCTTAGAGGGAGCAAAGCCTGAGAAGTCCGCAAAGTCCCAAAAAGCAAAAAGCAAAAAGCCCACGCTTCACTCCCGTATTGCCGCATGGTTTCGCAGTGTAAAAGCGGAAATGAAAAAAATTGTGTGGGCGTCTTTCAAAGCTGTGCGCTCCAACACCCTTATGGTAGCAGTCGTCGTAATTATTTTTGCTGCCGCTATCGGAATTGTAGACTTGATCTTCTCTAAGTTCATCTACATTCTGGGTATATTAATCTGACGGGGCGCGCAAAATGAGCGATATTAACGAAATGAATGCCGGCATGCGCTGGTACGTAGCCCATACCTATTCCGGATACGAGAATAAGGTGAAAACAAATCTGGAAAAGATTGTAGAAAACAGAGGCATGCAGGATATGATTACAGATGTCCGCATCCCTGTAGAAATCGTCAGTGAAGGTGATGGCGATGATGCCATACAATCCGAATCCAAAGTTTTACCGGCTTATGTCCTGATCAGAATGATCATGTGCGATGAAAGCTGGCATATCGTGCGCGGTATCCGCGGAGTTACAGGTTTTGTTGGCCCTGGGTCCAAACCGGTTCCCCTTACTGATGAAGAAGTGGAATCCTTGCTTGGCGAGGATATGCATGTTACCGCAAAGGCGGCTTTCGCAGTAGGCGATATGGTCGAGATCATCGGCGGTATTTTTACTGGCTACAGCGGGCAACTTTCCGAAATTTCCGCCGACGGAAGCGAAGTTACTGTAATCGTTTCTACTGTGGGACGGGACATGCCTATTAAAGCATCTGTAAACGAAATCCGGCGCAGCGCACAGTAACTCGGAGAGATTTTTGTACATTATAAAAATATCTCTTTTGTACAGCGCCCATGGGCGCATATTGTGGGAGGGAGAAAATTTTGCAGTCTCCCGTCTAAACCACAGATGGAGGTTTATAAATTATGGCTAAAAAAATTATTGGCTACATTAAACTGCAGCTTCCTGCAGGCAAAGCAACCCCGCAGCCCCCTGTCGGTCCTGCACTGGGTGCATACGGCGTGGCAATCGCCAACTTTACCAAAGAATTTAACGAAAGAACCAAAAACGATATCGGTCTGATTATTCCGGTCGTTATCACTGTTTATGCAGACCGTTCCTTCTCTTTCATCACCAAAACTCCTCCCGCACCTGTGCTGATCAAGAAGGCATGCGGAATTGAAACCGCTTCTGCTACTCCCAACAAAACCAAAGTGGCAACTATCACCAAAGACCAGATCAAACAGATCGCTGAAACAAAGATGCCCGACTTGAATGCAGGTTCTATAGAAGCAGCGATGCGCATGATTGCAGGCACCGCACGCTCTATGGGCGTTACAGTAGAGGAATAAGGGAGGTAGCTGAACATGTTTAAGGGTAAAAAATACAAAGCAAGCGCAGCGATGATTGACCGCGCAAAAGCATATGATCCAGATGAAGCAATTAAACTGGTATGCGAAACATCCAAAGCAAAGTTCGATGAGACCATTGAGTTGCACATTCGTCTGGGCGTCGATTCCCGTCATGCTGACCAGCAGGTCAGAGGCGCTGTAGTACTTCCTAACGGAACCGGTAAAACCGTGCGTACACTGGTATTTGCCAAAGGCGACAACGTAAAGGCTGCCCAGGATGCTGGTGCAGATTATGTTGGAGATACCGATTTAGTTGAAAAGATTCAGAAAGAAAACTGGTTTGAATTTGACGTTGTTATTGCAACGCCCGACATGATGGGCACTATCGGTCGTCTGGGTAAAGTGCTTGGTCCTAAAGGCTTAATGCCTAACCCAAAAGCTGGCACTGTTACGATGGACGTAGCTAAAGCTGTTACAGAAGCAAAGGCTGGTAAGATTGAATATCGTTTGGATAAAACAAATATTATTCACTGTCCTATCGGGAAAGCTTCTTTTGGAAGCGAGAAACTTCAGGAAAACTTTGAAACACTGATGGGTGCAGTAATCAAAGCAAGACCTGCCGCTGCAAAAGGCCAATATATCAAGAGCTGCGTTGTAGCTTCTACAATGGGTCCTGGCATTAAAGTGAATGCCGCTAAAATTGGTTAATTTTTTAATAAAAAAGGCTGACAATACTGTCAGTCTTTTTTTGTTTTTTATGTATTTGTATGAATTCTCTATAATATGAAATTATTTTAGAATTTGTTTATTTAAATTAAACAAATTCTATAGACTTTTTCACCACACTGTGGTACAATACAAATGTAGATAGGCGGAATGCCTGCCAGCAGCCCGCCTGCTGCAAATTAACAAAAAGGTGGGATACCATGAAAGTCACCATTAATGCGAGAAAAGTATCTGTCGACCAAGTATTGATCGATCATATCGAAAAAAAGCTTTCAAAATTTGACAAATACTTCCCAGGAGAAGCGTCTGCCACAGTGAAGCTCTCCCGCATACGCGAAAACGAACGTGTAGAAGTAACGATCCAGCAAGGAAGCGTTTTGTTCCGAGGCGAGGATGAAAACGATACATTTATGAACGCACTGGATTGCTGTATGGATGCAATTGAACAGCAGATTCGTAAAAATAAAACAAGACTTACGAAACGTATGCGAGAAAATATTCGCATTCCAGAGTATACAGAAGAAGATATCCCTTTGGATGATTCGGAGGATACTTTTCAAATTCGGCGCAAGTCCTTTGTATTTAAGCCTATGACCCCGGAAGAAGCTATCTTGCAGATGAACCTGTTGGCGCACACTTTCTTCGTATTTAATAATATGGACACAGGAGATATCTGTGTGGTATACAAACGCAAGGATAACAATTACGGCATGATTGAGCCGGAAAAATAAGTCCAGATAATATCCCTCAAAAAGGAAGCTAAACGCTTCCTTTTTTGTAGCATTTCTTGGAAAAATGTTTACCGAAAAGTAACAAAAAACCGGCAAAAATTATTTACAAGAACTTGTGTTTCATGTATAATAGTTTTATATAACATTTTGAAGGCGCAGAGGTTGTACCGAAAGGGGGGCATAATATGCTTTGCTGCGGTCGTACAGACATCGGAAAAAAAAGAACTGTCAATCAGGACAGTTTTATGTGTGACAGCTTTAGTAACGGAATGCAGCTGGCCGTTGTATGCGACGGAATGGGCGGCGCTGCCGGAGGCGGCATTGCCAGCAGTATCGCATGCGGCGTTTTCTTAGAGTCTATTGGAGACTTTGTCCAATCCTTTGGCTCCCATGAAAGTTTAACCCATGCGGAAGAGCGCCTTATAAAAAATGCCCTGACAGAGGCAATAAACGCAGCAAACGCCGCCGTGTTTGAACGCTCTGGTTCGGAGGATGATCTGCGAGGTATGGGAACTACTTTAGTGGCCACGCTAGTATACTGTAATGTGCTTTTCACAATTAATGTAGGCGACAGCAGAATGTATCTGATCACAAATGGAGCGCCTGTGCAAATCACCCACGACCATTCTTATGTACAATATCTGGTAGATATGGGTAAAATGACGCAGCAGGAAGCCAGAAAGTCTGTGAACAGGAATATCATTACCCGGGCTGTAGGTACAGACGACGCAGTGGAAGCAGATATCTACGTAACACGACTTCCTACAAATAACATTACAGACAAAATTGAAAATGGCGAAGAAGCTGATCAATATGTAGTGCTGCTCTGTTCCGATGGGCTTACCAATTACATCACACCTGAAGAAATTGCTGATGCTATTCAGGATATTGGATCAATTGAAACCAGCCGCGCTCTGGGGAAAGTCGCAGAAAAACTGATCGATATGGCAAACGCCGCCGGCGGGGCAGACAATATTACAGCAGTGCTCATGACTTTGTGATTCGTGTCCCGATCTAATTCCTCATATATGATACCAATAAATGGAGTCCGGTATGGAAGCATATGAAAAGTTAGTAGGCGCCGTTATCGATGGTCGCTATAAAATAGATAAGATTATCGGCGTAGGCGGCATGGCTGTAGTGTACCGCGCCTATGACGGACTGATGAAGCGGACTGTTGCAGTGAAAATGTTGAAGGATGAAATTGCAAACGATGAAGAATCCGTTCGACGTTTCATTAATGAGTCTAAGGCTGTTGCTATGATGTCTCATCCCAATATCGTTAATATTTATGATGTAAGCGTTCGGGAAGATTTAAAATATATCGTTATGGAATATGTGGAGGGGATTACCCTCAAAAACTATATGACCAAACGCGGCGCGCTGACCCTTCGGGAAATTATCAGCTATACGGAGCAGATTCTTACAGCGCTTCGTCATGCCCACAGCAAAGGTATTGTGCATCGAGATATCAAACCGCAGAATATTATGCTGCTGAAAGACGGAATCGTAAAGGTAACGGACTTTGGCATTGCTAAGCTTCCCAATGCAGAAACAGTCACGCTTACAGACAAGGCAATCGGAACTGTATACTATATCAGCCCTGAACAGGCCAGCGGTCAAGAAATCGACCAGCGTAGCGATCTTTATTCCCTTGGAGTAATGATGTATGAAATGGCAACAGGGGTTCTTCCCTTTACGGCAGATAGCCCCGTATCTGTGGCAATGATGCAGATAAACGATATTGCAAAGCCACTCCTTGAGCTTAACTCCAATATACCCAAAGGACTGGAACAAATTATCGGCATCGCTATGGAAAAGGAGCCGGCATATCGGTATCAAAACGCTGAAGATATGATCCGACAAATTCGTCGTTTAAAAGAAAATCCAAATATAATCTTCCGTATACCCAAACGGCGCGAAGAAGACGGGGAAGATGGCAAAGGCGGATTCGCCCTGCTGTTTAGTGGAAGTCCGGTATTTCCTGTCATCGCCGCTGTTGCTCTATCTTTTTTTATTTTGCTCACAATCAGCGCGGCGTATATTTTAAATCGCGTAGTAGACGCCACATCTAAATCTACCGGTACCACTATTACTGTAGATAATTTTGTGGGATCCTATTATACCAGTCAGTTGGAAGCTTGGTTTGCTAGTTCAGATGTGTACGACCTTACCGTGGAATATGCTTATACAGAAGGATATGATCCGGGACAAATCATTGAACAGCATCCGGAAGCGGACTCCTCCCGAAAGGTTGTCCGTGGTGAACAATATTGTGAGATCACTCTAACCGTGTGCCGTGGGATGCGGGAAATCGATATTCCAAGCCTTGCAGGGCTGGATTACCGGGAAGCAAAGCAAAAGCTAAAACAGGCGGACCTTTTATATCAGACTGAATATATTCAGGACGATATATATATGTCCGGACAGGTTGTACGAACTTCCCCCGCTTATGGAGAAAAAATCAACACAGGAGAAACGGTGACCGTTTATGTAAGCGCCGGTCCTAAAGACGGAGAAATTGCAGTACCTGACTTTATCGGGATGTCGGAAAAAGAAGCGCTATCCGAATTGGTTTCGCTATTTCTCCGCCCAGGCAAAATTACCTATGTGGCAGATAAAGCACAGCGAGGCACAATTATTGCCCAGTCTGACGCTAAAGACAGTATGGTATCTCCCTCCACTAAAATTAATTTAACGGTAAGCGGAGGACCGGACTATGACCCGGACAATCCGGATAAAGACCCAGCAGAGACTACCAAACCAGAAGATACAAAACCACCGGAAACAACTGCAGAGACTACAGAACCGGCAACGTCAGATACAAAGCAGGATACTACAGATGATACAACCGATTCGGATAATAAAGATACTACAGGCATAGATGATTCAACTAGTGAGGCCGATACTTCGGATTCCCAAAAGTGGGATTGGAATGATTATATGCCTGCAGGAAGGAATTAAGGATTAACGGAGATCATTTGGTATGACAGAAGAAATACGAGGCATTATTTTAAAAGGCGTGGGCGGGCTCTACGGAGTCCGCCCTGATCGTATGCAGGATATGAGTACCCAGGATTTAATTTTATGCAGTGCCAGAGGGTCATTTCGTCACGAGAGCATCACTCCGCTGCCCGGAGATGAGGTTTTGCTCCAGCAAGCAGACGGCTCATATGTAATACAACATATCCTGCCTCGTCGAAATAGCTTGATTCGTCCTGCTCTTGCAAATTTGTCACACCTGTTTGTAGTGATCCCTGCAGCTAATCCAAAACCAGATTTGCTGATGGCGGATAAGCTAATCAGCGCAGCGGAAGATAAAGAAATTGATCCGATAATTATTATTAACAAAATAGATATAGATAGTGAAAGTACAGCGGAAATCACTGCAGCATACAAAACCGGTGGATTTACTGTATTCCCTCTAAGCTGTACAACGGGAGAGGGAGTGAATGCCCTGCATCAATATATTGCAGAAGAATCCTTTAACGAGAGGATGACAGCCGCTTTTGCTGGCGTATCTGGAGCCGGCAAATCGACTCTTATGAGCGTCTTATTTCCCAATCTGCAATTGAAAACGGGAGAGATCAGTCGAAAAATAAAGCGTGGCAGACATACAACCCGCCATGCGGAGCTATATCCGGTAGAGTGCAAAGAAAGCTGCTGCTATATTGCAGATACACCCGGCTTCTCTATGCTGGATTTTGCCCGGTATCATTCTATTACACCAGAAGACTTGCCGTATACCTTTCGTGAATTTGTACCGTGTATCGGAACTTGCCGATATACTAAATGTATGCACACTAAGGAAGAAGGCTGCGCTGTACTAAAAAAAATAGCCGATGGGAAGCTCTCTCCTCTGCGACACGCGCACTACTGCTCTATTTTAGAAGAGATCCGAAAAAATCCCCCATGGAAACGGGAACAAAGCGAACGCAAATGACTTTGCCGCATATACTTTGAATAAAGGTATTTGCCGAAGCTTCATATCTTCGGAGAAAGGCATGGAAGAGAATGAGAATCACCGTAATACGTTCGCCACGTTTTCTTGTGCCGATTTTGCGGCGGCTTTTTGGCCTGCACCGCAGGTAAGGATACATAAAAAGGGACATACCCCCGTGGCAATTGTTTCTTTTTAAATTATATTGTATTTACAAAAAAACGCACCTCAAAGAGGTACGTTTTTTTGCAGTAAAGATCCGCTGGAGCTACTGGTCGGATTTGAACCGACGACCTGCTCATTACGAGTGAGCTGCTCTACCCCTGAGCCACAGTAGCATTTATACTCCGGGATGAGATAAACCCCATCCCGGTTGTTTTTAAAAATTCATGTTGCCGAAAAGATCATCGTCATAATCATCGTCAAAATAACTTTCCCCTAAACCACTATAATCATCAGGATCAACGATCCAACTACCAGGTTCACTGTATTCATCCAAATCATCTGGCAAATCAATTTCAGTAAATGAATCAAAGGAAAGGTCATTCAAATTGAACTCTACCTCTACGGCATAGTCTTCACCAAATTCTACACTACATAATGCAGAAGCCCCATAAAGAATATTATCTTTATCTATAAACAACGTATACTGAATATTTCCTAACTTAAAGTCCCCTGCTACCCCACTAAACAGACTTCCAATATCGTCCATATCCAGTTCAGTATCCAGCGCTTCTTCGTACCGTTCCTTGAGAGACGCAAAAGCTTTTTCTCCATCCAATTCAAAGAAAATCTTTTTACCGCCATCTATTTTGGAAGTTCCGGAATCTACGATGATACTGGGATCAAATTTAAACATATCAAACGCACTGTTCTTAGATAAATCCTGCTCTTTCAGCAATTCATCCAGCGGCATTTCTGTCTTTACTTTTTGATTGGCAGAACTTGTATACTGCCATCCGTCTACATAATATATAGACATTTCTTGGTCGCCACCAGCGCCAGCAAGCAATGATCCCAAATTCATATGAAGATTCAGAGCCATATCCAAGTCTGTTTCAGAATGCACTATGTACTGTACATTACCATCAAATGTCATGCCCACACTCATACCGCCGGCAGTAACATTTGCCTTTACTTCAAAAGAACCCTCAGCAGCGCTGGCATCTCTCGTTGAATCCATTACAGTAGTATACAGTCCGTATGCGTCTTCCGCCAGACAGGAAGTAAATGTCAAGGCACCAAGCAAAACGGCAAAAACAAAGCAAAAAATTCTCTTCATAATGACACCAATCCTTTATCCACAGTATAGCCGATACTGGAGCTCAAGCTGGTATAACTTATTGTATTTTGCGTCTGCCCGTGTCTAACCTGCATCGGCAGTTTACCTATATAGTATACAATAATCGACCGCCTTTGTCAACGGCTTTTCTAAAATTCCTTTTCAATTGCAGCTTTGCGCTCCAGAACCGCACGCAATCTCTCAACCTCAATTTTGGGACGGCGGTCAAAAGCAAAAAGACCGTTCATCTCCTGCTCTACATCGGTAAACTGTGTGTAACACAGGCCACAGATATGCGGGTTTTCCAAAAGGACCGTGCAAAGAGCAGCAAATCGCTGATACAAATCCTCCGATGTTCTAGGAGCATCGCCGTATCCCCATGGGTTGCCGGAATTCTGTCCGTCGTTTTGAGCAACAGTGTCAATGTCAAAGAATGCTCCACCAAACTCCGATACAAAGAAAGGCAGCTTTCCGTCGTATCCTATGTTGCCTCCTAAATCATTGAAGTATGGAGCTTCCCCCTTCAATAGCGGCGCATAGTGTTCCGCAAAAGTCTGGGGATTTTGTTCGTAATCATGTACATCATACATGTCTGTCTGGCCCGCATGAACATAGCCGGAAGTATCCAGTACCAGACGAGTGGGATCAAACAACTTGGTAATTTTATATACCATATCATAGATCACCGTATTAGTTCCAGGAAAGGACTCGTTAAAGGGACACCAGCCTATAATAGAAGGGCTGTTGCAGTCTCTCTCGATAATTTCCAGCCATTCTGGCAGCATAATTCCAATGGCTTCATGTCTGGTAATATCCAATCCCCAGTTGGGATACTCCCCCCAAAGCAGGTATCCTGCATGATCCGCCTCCCAAATAAAGCCGGGTTCAAATACTTTCATGTGCATTCTAGCGCCGTTAAAGCCGGAATCCATACATAGACGGATGTCCTTTGAAAATGCCGCCTGATCCAACGCGGTATAAATCCCGTCAGGATAATACCCTTGATCCAATACCAGACGTTGAAATAGAGACTTTCCGTTAATCAGCACCCGGTTTCCATCCACTTCCACACTACGCATGCCAAAGTACGATACTACCCGATCTTCTCCGGCAGTTAGTACAATATCATACAGATTCGGCTCTCCCGGTCCCCAAAGAACAGGATCTGCAATTGCCAAAGAAAATACTGCTGTGCCACCGGTGGCAGTAACGCCCCCCTCAGCAATATGCTTCCCCTGATAGGTTACAACGGCCCGCACCTGCGCTGTCCCAGACACTGTAACCTGCACATCTAACTTTTCTCCTTTCACATCCGGCAGCATCTTGACCTTCTGGATATAAATGGTGGGAACATACTCTAGCCACACGGTCTGCCAAATTCCTGTGCAACGGGTATAAAAACATGCGTATGGATGATACTGTTCGCACTGCTTTCCAGAAGGCTGCAGCGGCGTGCGCAAGAGATCTTCCACTGTAATGTTAATCCGATTCTCTCCGTTTTGCAACAGTTCGGTGATATCAAAAGAGGCAGGTGCATAACCGCCCTTGTGACTACCCGCAGCGGTTCCGTTGATCCATACTTCTCCTTTATAATCCATAGCTCCTATATGTAGCAAAACCCGGCCTTTTGCAATATCAAAGCGTTCCGGCAGTTCGAAAGTCCGGCAGTACCACACCCGCTGCATAAAGTCTGTGTCCCCTACTCCGGACGCTGCAGATTCCGGCACAAAGGGCACTACAATCTCTCCGGCATACTGCGTTTGATTCTGCAGTCCACGCTGTTTGCCACTGTTGGCCCTGTCTATTTCAAAGGACCATGTTCCATTTAAATTTATCCATGTTTCTTCTCCCCGCATTAGTGACGGACGCGGGTATTCCGGTCTTGGAATGCACATATTTTTTCTCCTCTTTGTCATTTTACGATTTGCAAAGCTTCGTTTGCATGCAAAACAATATTAGCAAAAACTGTTTGCCTCTCCCATGTAAACGAACACACTTTACCGCCTATTTCTAATTGTGTTACTGAAGTCAGTGGCACCTCTATTGAAGACAGATGCAGTTTTCCCCATAGTACGTTCAGTATAAAGCTATCATCTTCCCAGATGGCACTGCCCCACGCACCTTCTACCGACCAAAAATATCTACCCTTATGCAGCGGCCGAAAAGCAATATGCGCTTTTGTCATATCACACCAAAATCCACTATAAGCGAGCAGAAGCGAATAGCTGGACATACTGCGTGCATAGCTGGCGCCGCATTCTAGTTCCGCCCAGGGGTTTCGTTTATATCCGTCATAACGATGCCGCACTGCCAAGACAATATCTACCGCTTCGCTTTCCATGCCGCATTGAAGCATATTGCAGGCCAATGCATATTCAAATCCAGTCATAACCTCCTGCGCATAGGTGAGTGGGATCGCAGGCTTTTTTTCTGCCGAATCCCATGAGCACATGATCACGCCACGTTCATCGTTCAGGCAAAAAACCCGGCATGGATTATTGAAGCTGCGCATGGATTTAAAGTTGTTAAGATAAATACTTTGCAGCGCCGCCTTTCTGCGGGCAGGATCGAATATTTCTCCCAGCCTTAACAAATCTCCATACCAGGCCGCTACGACCTGATCAATTGCGCATCCGTCACCGATTTGGTATTTGATCTCCCCCACTTCATCGTTCCAATAACCGTCAGCATTGATCAGCTCTCCCATTTCATACGCATCCAGAATCCTCTTGTCACACAAATCGATCTTCTGTATATAATACGCTCCGTTCCAAAGATTGTCCTCCATCCATTTTTTACCCTTGCCAAAAATAGTGTCAAATTCTGTGGCAGCAGATATATCGTTCATTGCACGCGCCATTTCCGACGCCGCGCGCAAAGCGGCCAAATAAAAGCCTTCCAGCCAGGAAGAAGGGCCAAACAGTTCCATATCTAGCGTATGATGTTGCCTCCCAGTAAGTACGCCTGACCGCCCTGGATCCCATCGATCTGGATTTTTATCGTTCCAAGCATACTGAATGATACGCTTGATCTCCTCCCAATGTCGACGAAGAAAGGCATCCTCCCCGGATATCTTCCATTCCCGATACATTTTGAGCACTGCCCCCATCTGTCCGTCTAGACAGGCACGAAATCCCCATGGAGACATCCCAAGCGGAAGAGTTGTCCGCATCCCCATTTTTCCATCAAGGTACAGGTTGTATCGCATCTCCGTTTCTCGAATAGAGCGTTCCAACGAGGGAAACAGATATGCCAGCGCCCAAGCGTAATTCCAAACATGACTGCAAGTTCCCTCACAGCTTCCGCTTTTTTCGGTTACACCTTCCCAGCCGTAAAACGCTCCATTTTCCAAACGCAGGCAGGTAGTACTTTTTAAAACAGCAAGTGTTCCCTGTATCGCATCCAGCATCGGGTCTGGAAGAGACGAGGTAAATAGGGCGCTTGCAAAGAGTTCTGTCTCTTTCCAAAGCCGGCCCCACTCTCTGACGCAATACGCAGCTACTTGCTGGGCATTCGCAAATAAGGTGGCGTAATACGTTTTCCAGCGCGGATGTTCTTTGTCCCAATATTTTTCCGCCCAAGGGACATACCAGGTAAGCAAAAAGCGAAGCCGTGTTTTTTCTCCGGGTGCAAGCCGCACTCGAGACGCCAGCGTGCAAACGTCCGTTGGTCCCTCTCCAGGCTGGCTATAGGTTCGGTTCTGCAGTTGACCAGCCCTGCAAAAGTCTCGCCAAAAAGAGGTCACTTCATCAAACCAGCCTCCCCTGTACCAATGCTCCTGATACTCTACCGTACCATCTAAAGCGGCAATGACCGCATTGCCGAACAAAGAATCGGACGGATCGCATCCGCCGATCATGCAGATCCCGCTGACGCCGTCTTCCGTATAATATGTATTCTGTGTACCAGATTTAAACAGATTGTTGCAAGAAAAGGCCAGCGTATACTCCAGGCACTCCTGTGTATTGTTTTCCAGCTCAAATTGAAAAAGAGCCGCCGGCAGACTGGAATCCCGATTGTTCATCGGAATAAAGGGGTTCATAGCCCGCAACCGAACATTACCCGGAAAAGCAGGATCCTTATATTCTATCTGGGCAATGGGAAAAGGCCCCTGAAACACCGTATCTGCAAAATGAACGAATCCGGCCATTGTTCCTCTGTCCGCGCCGTTGCCATATACCCAAAGCTCTCGTCCAGTGCCGGGGTTTCCCATATAGCCAGTCTGCATATCGCCCTGCAGCACCCGACAGTCCCGCAGTATACCGTTCGCCTCCGTTTTTATAGCAAAATGCGAAAAGGGATTGATACAGCAGCGATTGGGGCGATGAAACCATTCAAAATCGATCAGTCTGCCATCTCCCGCAAGCCCTACGCTGCCCGGACCCATTCCTCCAAGAGGAAACGAAATCGCGCCGGCATTTTCGTATGTATTCATATGAATCTCCATTCTGCCGTCCAGTGAGCAGCGCAAAGCCGAAACAGCAAAATTTAAATGTCTCCTTGCCTTTCACGCCGTTTTACTACGTAAAAATGCATTGCAATCATTTTACCATACTCTGTTTTTCTATGCAATTCCTTTTTTACAGAATATTTCGGCTATCCCAAAATAAGAAAAGGGAAAGCTATTGCTTTCCCTTTCAATTAATACGTATATGCATTCCGATATGCTTCATACTGGGTATCCCAGTCCGCATATGCCGGATCCTCCCGCCTGTCCGGAAGGTCATAACGCTCTGTCAGATAATCCCCTAAATACTTTGTAACTTTTTGGGCGCCGTATACATTGCAGTGGGCCTCATCTCGGAAGTCTGTTGTAGGATCTATGCCGATCTCCTCTGTCAAATACATAAAATTTATATACTGAACGCCATATTCATCGGCTATATCAGCAACCTTATTATATTGTCTGGCAAATCCCACAGAATCACAAGCCGGCGCGTTATACAAAAGCACCTCTATGCCCTGTTCCTGACACAGTTCTATAGACTTGCGCAAATATTCTTCAGGAATCTTCGGTAATTCTTCTTTTTCCTCTGCAGGAATCGGTTTTTCCAAAACTTGCTCTTTTACCACAGTTGACACAACCGCACCTTTTGTATAAGACGTAATCGAAAGAAAGTCTTCTTTCTTAATCTCCTTCCATCGGGTGTGGAAACGAATAATATTAAATATATACTCCAATCGATCTGCCGGTTCAAACAAATCAAAAATAGCCTGATACTTGACTCGGGAAAATTCCATATTGTCAATTTGCACATGGGTAAATTCTTCTGATCCGATTTTGGCATCGTAAATCACTCCGGATACATCCAGCACAATCAACTTTGGCATTTGCCGCCCTAGAGCAGCCTGCAGCTGATAAAATGACTGGGCTGTTACTTGCGCGGAGCTTGCAAAGATATAAGAGGCAATCCCCTTTTCCTTGTACAATTCCATGGGAAGCAGCGAACACATAGAGTGGCTGGATCCGATAAACACAACATCCAAAGAATTCTTTTCTTCCTCATAAAATGGAAGCGGAATTTCTGCTTCTCCTTTATGCCGCAACACATAAGTAACACCAGAAAAGAGGATACAGAAAATCATTAGAAAAGACACTGTTTTTAGAATTCTATATAGTTTTATCTTCATTGGCACCGCCTCAAAAATCAAAGTATATGAAGGAAGAAGCGCTGTACGTAGGGCCGTAGATACCAAAGATCAGCACGGCGAAAATAGCGGCTAAATAAATAATCCAACGAAGCCACAGCCCCTGTTCTCCAATCCACTGGCGCACATCGAACTTTCGATACCGGAATATATCTACGATAAACAAAATTACGATGCCCACTATGGCCACAAGCATATCTTTTCCATCTAGTCCCATGGACAACGGCGTAGTCACCGGCGTACTGGTACGGAAAAGAGCGCCAATCATACCGGCAGCAGCCGACATGGAACCTGAACGGAACAAAATATATCCAATGCATACGATAGCAAAGGTTTTCAGCCCCTGCGTCAACATATAACTGGGACGGGAACGATCCAGATGCAGCTTTGCAACAAGCCAGTCAAACAATGGAGCCAACAGCATAGACAGTATGATCAAAACACCGTAATAAACGCCCCATGCCACATAGTGCCAGCTAGCGCCGTGCCAAAGCCCAGTAAACATCCATACAAAAAACAGAGCAATAGCAGTGGTTGCATTTCCGGATACCGTTTTGCCGAATTTCTTTTTCAGATTCTTTGCAAGCCTCGTACACCATCCGCTGCGCAGCACTGGATAAAACAGATAGTCCTTGAACCACGATCCCAGCGTCATATGCCATCTTCTCCAAAATTCAGGAACAGACTTAGAGAAATACGGGGCATCAAAGTTTTCTGCCATAGGGATGCCCATAATTTGCGCGCATCCTAGGGCAATATCCATATATCCTGCAAAATCCGCATAGATTTGAACTGCATAAAAAAAGCATGCCAAGATCAACTGCAACCGCCCAAATTCAGCGTAGTTTGCCCAAACGGCGTCTACCAGTATTGCAAGACGATCCGCAATCACCAGTTTTTCAAAAAAGCCAAATACCATTCTCTGCAAGCCAAATGCCGCACGGCTGTAATCAAATTTGTGTCCTTCGTACAAACCAGGGGCCAAATCGTTGTATCTTCCAATAGGCCCCTGCATAATTTGGGGGAAAAAGGATACGAACAATGCATATTTCAAAAAATTCTTCTGGGCGCTGCATGTAGTACGGTACACATCAATCAGATATCCTATTACCTGGAAGGTATAAAAGGATATACCTACGGGAATGGCAATCTTCAAAACTGACGGGGATAGCTCCAATCCAAATATGCCGGCAAGACTCGCAAAACTGGAAGCAGCAAAATTATAGTATTTCAGAGAAAATAAAACGCCGAAATTTACAAGCAACACCACTGCCAGAATCAGCTTTTGCCTGCCAGCGGCTTTTTTCTTTGCCTGTTTTTTCTCTTCCTTAGTCCATTCTGGAAGGATAGATACCGAAGCCACCCGTTCTATTGCCAACGCCGCAAAATATGTAATTACTGTGGAAAAAATCAAAAAAACAGAATATTTTACACTTGCCGACAAGTAGAAATAATAACTTGCGCCAAGGAGCCACAGCCAACGGTATTTTTTCGGGAATATAAAGTATCCCAGCAGCGTAGCGCTGATAAATAAAAGAAATTTAAACGATGTAAATATCATAATTTCAGGGCGCGGTTAAGCTTCCTGCTGGATGATATCCACCATATCACCTACCTGCTTCATGCTGACCACATCTTTCATATTGAATTTAATATCAAATTCATCTTCTACTGCAGAAATCAGGGTAATATGCATGAGGGAATCCCATCCGTCCACATCTGCTGCAGTTGTATCCTCCGCAACGGTAATGGTGTCATCGTCAAAAACATCTCTAAATACTTCGTTCAGTCTTTCAAAAATTTCATTTGTCTCCATTAGTCTTCTACCTCAATTACTGTATTTTGATTTTCATAGTTTGCAATCTGCAGACTCCATACGCTATCGTCCCCGTCTTCGGAAACCTTATCAAAGCCCATGGTGCCATAAAAATCCCGTACCATATTGTTTTTAGCAGTTTTATAATAATACCCCACGATTTGAGTGATGCTCTGGGAGGCCGCCTGGGCAACTAAAGCGTCCAGCATAGCATGCTCCATATTCCGCTTGAGTACGCGACAGCTCATTAGCCAAAGCCGTATGTGAAGGACGTCACCATCTTTTTCTCCGATTATCACTGTGACAACGCCGTTATCTCCATATTTATCCGACAGTTTTCCAAACAGACGAATATACTTGTCTGCTTTTGCAATCTCCTCCATCTCTGCATTGGATATCCTCCAAGTGGTAAGATTGAACTGATTGGATTTATTGGTGAGCTGCGCGATTCTTGGAATATATACCGACTCAAAATCCCGGATCAGCGCATGCATTTCCAGCGAATGGAGGTATTGATCATAGTCGGCGTACGACTGCATTTCCGACGCACGCAGCACATTTGCTCGATACATATCGTTTCGTTTGATATCGTCTGCAGACAATTGTGTGACTTCAAAAAAGCGAGAACGATCTATTGTGCGGATATAACTTTCCGGAGCGCACATCTGTGGGACAGAAACATCAGGGAAGCTTTGCTTTACGATCTCCCGTTCTGCTGGGTTATCGTCCACAAATACGATACTGTCTGCAGCAATATTTAGTTCCGATGCGATTTCAGACAGATTCCTATCCTTGGTATTCCAGTTTGCTTTGATTACAATAAAGTCATCTGGGCGCAGGGTTCCCTCAGGATGATTTAATCCAGCAAGGGCGTTTTCCCGCTCGTTTTTGGAGTTGACGTTCAGTGTAATGCCAATCTGAGACAGCTCTTTCACATAACTTTGGAATTCGCTGTAAACCTGCCCCATGGAAGTTTCATGACCGATCTCAATTCCCTCCACCCCATCGTCGCCAACGACGCCGCCCCAAAGGGTGTTGTCCAAATCCAACGCAAGTGCTTTCTTATTTTTTCCGTAAATTGATTTAATGATCGCGGCTAAATTAAACGCAAATTCTGGAATGGCATCCAGACACATACTATATTTGTACATATGCCAGTACAGGGGATCCGCATATTTGGAAAGTCCATAATCTGCAGAAAAATACTGAATATCGTTTATATAAAATGTTGGGTGAGCGGCTGCATATTTGTAAAACTTCTGATTGAGCCTGGTAACAAAGTTGGTTTTGCCCCGATGGTCATAAGCATCTCGATTGCCTAGGATACGATAATACGGCATTTCAAAATTATTTTGAATGATAATGGGGTCCCAGCGCTCTTTCAGCTTGTCCCACATAACTTGAAATTTATTGTATTCGGCGTCCAGCAGGGCATCCGCTTCTTTTTGGGTGGACTGTACCGGAGGAAACGCCGTTATATTTCGAATACTCGTATGAATAAAAACAATGTCTGGTTCAAATTGGTCCAGTTCCGCAGAGCCAAACATAGCGTCCTGCCAGTATTGGCCAAACTCTGACTCATAAAACTCTCCCGAAATACCGGCATCCAGGAGAAACAGCTCTAAAATTTCTTTGATATCGTGGGTGGTAGATCCTCCCAAAATCGCAATTTTTTTATGGATGAAAGCAACGCCCGATTCCTGCAATTCTTTTTTTATCTTACGCCTTTTTTTCAGGATCATTTGCGAATCAAAGGGATATTTTAAAAGTTCCCGCATCATTTTCCTCCCAAAGAATACCTTTCTTTCATTATACCTATATATAGTATAAAAATCAATATATTTCGCCATCTAGCCCGTAAAGTTTTTGATGCATGCAAAAAATCTTTTCAGCAGTCCGCAGTAAAAGTGCATTTCATGAAAAAAAGCACTCGCGAAAGCAAGTGCTTTTTTCTGGAGGCGTCACCCGGATTTGAACCGGGGAATAAAGGTTTTGCAGACCTCTGCCTTACCACTTGGCTATGACGCCGGGGTTGTGGAGATAAAGGAAGCCGCATTATTCTATGCGGCTTGATTGCTCTTTAGAAGGGATTTCCTTCAAAAAGGTAGGAATTTTTAATTCCTCATTATCATGTACGGTCTAAACCGCTGGAGCGGATTACGGGGCTCGAACCCGCCACCTCAACCTTGGCAAGGTTGCGCTCTACCAAATGAGCTAAATCCGCATATGGTGCCTCCGGTCGGAATCGAACCAACGACACGGAGATTTTCAGTCTCCTGCTCTACCAACTGAGCTACAGAGGCGCATGACTGCGACAACATTTTTATAAGTTATATAAATGGCGACCCGAAGGGGGCTCGAACCCCTGACCTCTAGCGTGACAGGCTAGCGCTCTAACCAACTGAGCTACCGGGCCGTATGGTGGGAACAATAGGGCTCGAACCTATGACCCTCTGCTTGTAAGGCAGATGCTCTCCCAGCTG
>CANRVI010000014.1 GCA_947643245.1 uncultured Clostridia bacterium
AGGATTGAAATGTATTTTTTGCATGAACAGGTATATTTGTGAGTCTATCTATGCCAATTTGCATGATTGCTATTGACACGATGCAAAGTATGCATTATACTATATAAAATTACAGTGCACAGTACAGAACGGAGGGCAGATCGTGCAGAAAGAAACAAAAAAGAAGACGAAGCGGTTTCACGATGTCAATGGTGACCGGGACGGTAAGATTGAGTTTTCGGAAGTAACCAACCTAATTGAGCAAAGTGTGCATCATTATTCCCTGCAGGATCGGGAAACCCCGTATCTGTACCGGCAGCTATACAGCTATGACGCAGTTCCCCGGGTATCCTTCAACCATCGATATGTACCGATGAGCATGCCGGACGAAATCTGGATTACAGATACTACATTCCGGGACGGGCAGCAATCACGGGCCCCGTTTACGGTGGATCAAATTGTGGATCTGTTTACCATGATGCACAAACTTGGCGGACCAAAGGGGCTGATTCGGCAGACAGAATTTTTCGTATATACGGAAAAAGACAGGGAGGCGCTGGCGCGCTGTATGGACCTTGGATATGCGTTCCCGGAGATTACCAGCTGGATCCGGGCGTCTACCCAGGATTTCCAACTGGTAAAAAGTCTGGGTATCAAGGAAACCGGCGTTCTGGTGTCCTGCAGCGATTATCATATTTATAATAAAATGGGCTTGACCCGTGCCAAGGCGATGGACAAATATCTTGGGGTGGTTCAAGAAATTTTGGATATGGGTATCCGCCCCCGTTGCCATTTTGAAGATATCACAAGAGCAGATTTCTATGGTTTTGTGGTGCCTTTTGCAAACGAACTGCGCAAACTTGGCGAGGCGGCGGGCATTCCGGTAAAAATCCGGGCCTGCGATACGATGGGTTACGGTGTCACTTATCACGGGGCCGCTCTGCCCCGAAGCGTTTCCGGGATCATTTATGGATTGATGCATTATGCAGGGATCGACTCATCTATGCTGGAATGGCATGGCCACAACGATTTTTATAAGGTGGTGCCCAATGCGGCTACCGCATGGTTATATGGTGCATCTAGCGTCAACTGTTCCTTGCTGGGAATCGGAGAACGTACCGGTAACTGTCCCTTGGAGGCCATGGTGATGGAGTATGCGTCTCTGCGGGGAACGCTGGACGGTATGGATCCCACCGTCATTACAGAGATTGCACGGTATTTTGAAAATGAGATCGGATATGAGATCCCGCCGCGTACGCCTTTTGTGGGGCATGATTTTAATGTTACCCGGGCGGGTATCCACGCAGACGGCCTGCTCAAGGATGAAGAAATTTATAATATATTTAACACGCAGTTGATTCTGAATCGACCGGCATCTGTAGCCATTGACGCGCATAGCGGTCTTGCAGGGATTGCGCACTGGCTGAATGCCCAGCTGGAAGAGAAGGGTATCGACAAAACCTATGGAAAGCGCAGCAGCGCGGTGATGAAGATTAAAGAACTGGTAGACGCCCAGTATGCGGCAGGCAGAAATACTACCATGAGCGATATGGAGCTGTATGCGATGGTACGGCAGGTGATTCCAGCGTTGGCGGAGCGATTTAAATAGAGATTTCCAGAAAATTTCTGAAAAAAGAAAATTTCTATTGCATTTTTTCCTGCACCATGCTATAATACATAGGCGTTCTATCTGAACATATAATTTTTGTTTGTATATAGAAAGGTAAGGAGAAGCAAAATGACAACAGCGCAGATTGTAATTGGCATTGTTCTGATCGTATTTGCTGTTTTTTTGGTAATTGCAGTTCTGCTGCAGCAGGGTAAGGCGCACAACCTGTCCGGAACGATTGCCGGCGGTGCGGAGACCTTTTTCGGAAAGTCCAAAGCGCAGACGATCAATAAGAAGCTTTCTATTCTGACTACCGTTGTTTCCATTATTTTTGTATTGCTGGTTTGCTCCGTATATATTATGCAGGATACCGGAGACGCTTCTGATTTCGGCAGCTTCTGGGGAATGGTATTTGGCGAGAATAAAGATGAGGATGCAAACGCCATTGACGATACCACAGCAGCAGAAACTACTGCAGCGGATGAAACGACAGAAGATACAGCAGATGACACTACTGCAGAAACTACAGCGGCAGATACCACTGCAGGCTGAGCATAATGTAAAAAGGAAAGCCCTCCTAAAGGAGGGCTTTTTATTTGTGCTGACTTTGGACAAATCGGAGAGCCAAGCCATAAAAACAACGCTGTTCTTGACTTTCCCCTGCAAAGTGTGGTAAACTGACCACATATTGTATCGCGCAAAGGAGCATAGCACATATGCCAACAAAATTGGAAATCACTACAATCACCATGCCCTGTCAGCAAATGAATGGGGAATCTTCTCTGCCGCCACTGTCCAAACTGAATTTTTGGCACAGAACTGGCGACTCCGGCCTGTCGGAAGACGACGAGCTGTTTATTGGATACGGCCACGTTCCATCTCCCTTTCCCTATCGGATGCAGGATATGTACACCCGACCACTGCAGGATACACAGATGCAGGCCGTGGTTTTGGAGAACGAGTATTTAATCGCTACTTTTCTGCCCCAGTGGGGCGGGAAGTTGATGTCCCTATTTGATAAAGAAAACCAAAAGGACCTTTTATATAAAAATCCCGTTATGCGGCCTTGTAATCTGGCTTTTCGAAACGCTTGGACTTCTGGCGGTGTAGAATGGAACTGCGGCATGTTCGGTCATCATGTACATACCTGCGAGCCTATGTTTACAACTACGACAAAGCTGGACGATGGTACGCCTGTGCTGCGTATGTACGAATTTGAGCGTATCCGGCAGGTGGTGCAGCAAATGGACTTTTTTCTGCCGGCCGGATCCCGGGTTTTGTTTGCACGAAATCGGATTATCAATCCCCTGCCGGATGTAGTTCCTATGTATTGGTGGAGCAATATTGCCGTACCGGAAACTCCGGATACCCGGATTATTGTGGATGCAGACGGCGCTTATGTGGCAGACAAAAATACTAGCCTTGCACCTATTCCGGTGTATAACGGAGACGACGTAACCTATCCCATCAATGTGCCGGCAGCAGGAGATTATTTTTATAATATTCCACCTAAAAACAGAAAGTTTGAAGCGGCTGTAGATGCAGACGGATATGGCCTAATTCATACGTCTACTATGCGTCTCAAGGGCCGAAAGCTATTTTGCTGGGGACAGAATCCCGGCGGTGACCGATGGCAGGAGTATCTTACCGAGGACGGCAGTGCCGACCGGTATGTGGAGTTACAGGCTGGACTTGCCCATACCCAATATGAATGTATTCCTATGCCGCCCCATACAACTTGGGAATGGCTGGAGGCATACGGCGCGCTGCAGGCCGATGGAGATAAAGTCCATGGAGAGTGGGAAGGCGCTAAGGCGGAAGTGCGGCAGCGGCTGAATGCTATTGTTACCGACGACGAAATGGACCGAATTTTAGCAGATACGAAGAAAATGGCCACATCTGCTGCAACAGGAGAGATGATTCTTCTTGGAAGCGGATGGGGAGCCTTGGAGAATATGCGCCGGAAACAGCAGGGCCAGACTTGTATGGCGTCTCATTTGGATTTTGGAACGCCCGGTCCGGAGCAGGCGGACTGGATTTGCCTGCTAAAACGGGGATTTTTCCCAGAGCATGCCACCGGGGAGATACCGCCTTCCTGGATGCTGCAGACGGAATGGGTGCGTATGATGGAAGCTGCAATAGAGGGGGGAGATAGATTCTCCTGGTACGCCCATCTGCAGCTTGGTATTACTTATCTGTGTATGAATCGCCTGGATGAAGCAGCCAGTTTGTTGGAAAAATCTATGCTTCTTTGTCCTTCCTGCTGGGCGGTATATGGTATGGCGCATGTGCAGCGACAAATGGGAAATCATGCCGCTGCTGCAACTCTTGCTGCCAAGGCTTACCGGATGCGTCCCACAGATGTATCTCTTGCTAAGGAAACCATGGAACTGCTGATTGACGCACAGATGTATGAGGATGCCCTGGAGCTAGCCGCCGAAATGGTTCCCGCTATGCAGACAGTAGGCAGAGTACAGTTGTATACTGCCCAGGCCCATATCCGGCTCGACCACATTGAAGAGGCGGAAGCTGTATTATACGCTGCCGGCGGTGTAGCCCTTCCGGATATTCGTGAGGGAGAACTGAGCATCACAGAGCTGTATCTGGATATTGCAGAAAAGAAAGCAGCCAGAGATGGGGTTGCTTTTGATCGGGAAACGGCTTCCGTTCCGCCTGTTTTCGATTACCGGCAATGCGATAGTACCAGACGGCGTCCTGCCAGAAAACGGGTACGGGGATGATGCGTCCCGGAGTAAAAGCTACGGGCAGTATTATGCTGCTCTTAACCGCCATTATTTGGGGATGTTCTTTCGTGGCCCAAAGCGAGGCTATGGATTACATGGGTCCGCTCACATTTCAGGCAGCCCGCAGTTTTGTGGGAAGCGCAGTTCTTATTCCAGTTCTTCTTTTAGCCGGTAGGGGCAGAAAAAAATACCATGCTCCGCAGCAAAACGGCAGTGGAAGAAAAAAGCTGTTTTTAGCTGGAACGCTTTGCGGAATGGTTATGTTTGCCGCGGCTATGCTGCAGCAGTATGGAATTGCCTTTGGTACATCCGGCGGGAAAGCGGGATTTATCACAGCTACGTATATATTATTGGTTCCATTGTTTGGCCTGTTTCAGGGCAAAAAAGTGACGCTTAAAATCTGGGTCTGTGTACTTGTGGCTTTGTGCGGTTTGTATTTGCTGTGCATTACTGGTGGATTTTCCTTTGCGCCTAGCGATGGAATCGTGTTATTGGGAGCGGTATTTTGGGCGCTACATATTTTAGTAATCGATCATCTGGCACCAGGGCTGGACGGAATAGGCCTTTCCTGCATACAGTTTTTCGTATCCGGCGTGTTGGCCAGCATTGGGATGTTTTTATTTGAGACTCCCAGTTGGCAGCAGCTTTGGGCCGGTTGGGCTACCATTGCTTATGTGGGCATTTTGTCCAGCGGCGTGGGATATACTTTGCAGATATTAGGGCAGCAGAGAACGGCGCCTGCCGTTGCCTCTCTGCTGATGAGCTTTGAATCTGTGTTTGCGGTACTTGGGGGTATTGTGGTGCTGCATCAAATTCCTACCGCGCGGGAATGGATTGGTTGCATCCTGATGTTTGCTGCTGTCGTGTGCGCGCAGATTCCTGGTAGGCGGGAACGGCGTGCTACTGCCAAGACTGCTTAATAGCATAAATAAAAAGAGGAGTGTACTCCTCTTTTTTTATGTTTTGTCGCTATAGATGACCGTTCCATGCTTTTTATAGAAATAAAAAATTCACATATATTTGTTAATTTTAACAAATATATGTGAATTTGCGTTGACATATTTGCACATATGTGTTAAAATAATCAAAATTATAATAAAAGAGAAGTCTGAAATCTGAAAGATAAAAACTGTAGAAACCAAAATCTGCTGCTTTCAGACACGATTTATGCCTTGCAGCTTATACAGAGCCGCAAGGCATAAATCCAGAGAAAGGAATGACACAAATATGATATTTGACACACTTGCCAATATAGAAAAGTATAAGGGAATTAGTGAGAATCTGGATCAGGCGATTGATTTTATTATGCAAACAGATTTTTCGAAAAGCGAAATGGGCAGAACAGATGTGTGTGGCGCCTTTTATTATACAAAGGCAGTAGTACGAACAGGGGATATTTCCGCCGCACCTTTTGAGGCCCACAAAAAGTTTATTGATATTTTTATTCCTCTTTCGGGAAGAGAAATTGTAAAAGCGGCGGAGGTGAACAGCCTTACTATTACATATGCGTATCAGGATGCAGACGATTTTTATCTTTTAGAAGGCGGTACCCAGGCAAACGTGATCAATACTCCAAATACCTTTACGATTTTATTCCCCCAGGACGCTCACAATTCCGCTGGCGGCGTGGATGGAGAAGTAATTGATTTTGAAAAAATCGTGGTGAAGGTGCGGGTATCGTAAAACAGACATGCATATATATAAAAAGTACATTAGCGTAGAAAGGAAGAAACAATATGGCAAATCCAGTGATTATGCCGCGGCAGGGCCAAAGCGTAGAGGCTTGTATCATTACAGCGTGGCATAAAAAAGTAGGGGATGCGGTCAGTGAAGGGGAGCTTTTATTTTCCTATGAAACAGATAAATCTGCTTTTGATGAGAAAAGTCCTGTATCCGGAACCATACTTGCGATTCTCGCATTAGACGGGGACGTTGTGCCTTGTTTGGATACCGTTTGCGTAATCGGCCAGACAGGAGAGGACATTTCCGCTTTTACAGGAGATCCGGCGGTAGAGGCAAAAGAGGAAGACGCCGTTCCAGTGTCGCCTACGGCCGTATCTGCTCTGGCGCAGACTCCTGTACATTCTGTGCGGCAGGAGGGGGATACCCTGCGGATTTCTCCCAGAGCAAAGGCGTTGGCCTTGCAAACAGGCGTAGATATGACCCGTGTGGCGGCTACCGGTCCCCATGGAAGAATCATTCAGCGGGATATTGATGCGGCGTTGGACAGTGGATATCACTCAACTGTGGCCGATGTGGAAGCGTATCTTGCAGGTGGATATAAGGGGGACACAGCAGTGACGGTGGCAAAGGGCACTGCCTTGGAGGTTATGGAAACACAGCCGGACAATACGGTATATGTATCTGGAACAGACTTTGGACTGTACGAGGAAGCACCTATGTCCGGTGTGCGCAAAGCCATTTCCCGGTCGATGTGTGCATCTCTTACGGAAATGGCCCAGCTAACTTTGAATGCCTCGTTTGATGCAACTTCTGTGATGGAATACAGAAAGCATCTGAAGGAAAATGCAGGGATTTTGGGACTTGGCAAAATTACGCTTAACGATATGGTGCTGTATGCGGTATCCCGCACACTGCTGGGACACCCTTATATCAATGCCAATTTGATAGAGGATACCTTCCGTCTTTACCATCACGCCAATATTGGCCTGGCGGTGGATACGGACAGAGGCCTTTTGGTTCCCACCTTGTTTGGTGCGGATACGATGACACTTTCTCAGATTGCAGAAGCATCCAAAGATGCGGCAGAGCGGGCACGCAGCGGACGACTGTCTCCTGACGAAATGTCCGGAGGGAGCTTTACGGTGACAAACTTAGGTTCTTTGGGAATCGAAAGTTTTACGCCTGTGATCAATCCTCCCCAAACGGCAATTTTGGGCGTATGCACTATTACCAACCGCCTGCGGGCAGACGGAAGCGTTTATCCCGCCATGGGATTGTCCCTCACCTTTGATCACCGGGCGGTAGACGGCGCCCCTGCTGCTAAGTTTTTGTCAGAGCTTTGCACCAATCTGGAAAACTTTCAGCTTCTGCTTGCAAAGTAAGGGGGAGCGGACATGACATACGATTTGATTATCCTGGGCGGCGGCCCGGCAGGATATAACGCGGCGGAGCGGGCGGCCCACGGAGGTATGCAGGTTCTGCTTTTGGAAGAGAGGACCTTGGGCGGTGTATGCCTGAACGAAGGATGCATTCCTACAAAAACACTTCTCAATTCTGCAAAAATATATGAGAGCGCCCTTCACGGCGCGGACTACGGCGTCACGGTGAGCGGAGCGACTATTGATCACGAAAAGGTTGTGGACCGCAAAGATAAGGTAGTAAAGACATTGGTGTCTGGCGTTGGTGCAAAAATGCGCGGCGCAAAGGTTACTGTGAAAAACGGATTCGGCTGTATCACTGGTAAGGGGCCGGAAGGAATGCGTATACGGTGCGGGGAAGAGGAATATCTTGCGAAAAAACTGCTTGTCTGTACCGGAAGCGAAGCTGCTGTTCCTCCTATAGAGGGACTGCGTGAGGCAGTAGCTGCGGGATTTGCCATGACCAACCGGGAAATCTTGGACATGCGTACTGTACCGGAGAAACTGTGTGTGATCGGCGGTGGTGTGATTGGATTGGAGATGGCTTCTTACTTCAGCACCTTGGGTACCCAGGTTACCGTAGTGGAAATGTTGGACAAAATTGCCGGGCCTACCGATAAAGATATATCTGCTATTTTGCAAAAAAATCTAGAAAAAAAAGGGATTCGTTTCTTGCTGGAAGCGCGTGTCACTTCTGTATGTGCGGACAAAAAGACCGTCACATGTGAGGCAGGCGGTGCGCCTACTTCCATTGATTGCGACGGGGTGCTGGTAAGCACCGGGCGCAGGCCTCGCACGACAGGCATTGGACTGGAAAAAGCAGGCGTTTTGCTGGACCGGGGTGCGATAGTGTGCGATGAGAGAGGCAGAACTTCTGTACCCGGTATCTGGGCGGCGGGAGATGTGAATGGACGCAGTATGCTGGCCCATACAGCGTATCGGGAAGGAGAAGTCGCCGTATCTGATATGCTCGGCATATTAGACAGGGTGGATTATCTCGCAGTTCCTGCTGTGATTTACACAAAACCGGAAGTAGGAACGGTGGGAGACACAATAGAAAGTGCCGCAAAACGGGGCGTGTCCGCTGCGGAGCACACCATCAGTCTACGGTACAGCGGACGGTATGTGGCCGAGGTGGAGGGCGGCGACGGCATTGTCAAAATTGTGGTGGACGATGCCCATAAAACTGTCATAGGTATACATATGATCGGATCCTACGCCTCGGAAATCATTTACGGGGCGGCGGCCATGGTTGCGACCCGGCAGCGGGTATGCGACGTACAAAAGCTGGTATTCCCGCATCCTACCGTATGTGAAGTCATACGGGAAGGTATGTTTATGATCGATTAAAATAAATAAGGAGATAGAACCGTTATGCCAAAGAATCAATATATCAGTCCCAGTGATGCATTTGCATCCGGATCCCTTACCTTTGATAAAATTCCGCTGTGTCAGTATAAAAAGACGCTGGCTCAGGAGAAAAAGCTGTATACCAAAGCAGATTTTATGCGGATATACAGGGATATGCGGATCATTCGGGAATTTGAGACCATGCTCAACGATATCAAAACGAAGAGCGCATATAACGGGGTAGAATATAATAATCCCGGCCCGGCGCATTTGTCTATCGGCCAGGAGGCCTCCGCAGTTGGTCAGGCATACTGTCTGGATATCAACGACTTTACCTTTGGTTCTCACCGCAGCCACGGTGAAATTCTGGCTAAGGGACTTTCCTCGATTGAAAAGCTCACGGAAACGGAACTGTACGATATTATGCAGGAGTTTCTTGGCGGAAATATTTTACGGGTGGTGGAAGGCAAACAAGAAAAGCAGGGGGACGTGAAAGAACTGGCAGTAGACTTTCTTCTGTACGGCGCTTTGGCAGAAATTTTTGCTCGGACCACAGGCTTCAACAAGGGCCTTGGTGGCTCTATGCACGCGTTTTTCATTCCTTTCGGCATTTTCCCCAACAACGCAATCGTAGGCGGCGCAGCGCCGGTTGCATTGGGTGCGGCCCTATATAAACGCAGCAACCACAAAAAAGGAATCGTTATCGCCAATTCCGGCGACGGCGCTTTGGGCCGTGGTCCTGTGCTGGAGGCGCTTAACATGGCGTCTATGGATCAGATTCGAAAGCTGTGGGGCATGGATGGCAAATATGAGGACGGCGGTATGCCCATTCTCTTTAACGTGTTCAACAACTTCTATGGTATGGGCGGACAGACGAGAGGCGAGACTATGGGCTTTGATATCGCCGCCCGTCTTGGAGCTGGGTTTAGCCCGGATATGCTCCATGCGGAAAAGGTGAACGGATACGATCCCCTGGCAGTAATCGATGCGACCCAGCGGAAAAAGGAACTGCTCCTGAAAGGAGAAGGTCCGGCGATGCTGGAAGTAGCTACGTATCGCGTCAGCGGTCACTCTCCATCCGACTCGTCTACCTACAGAAGTGAAGAAGAGATTGAAGAGTGGAAGGCAGCCTGTCCCATCGCCGCGTACCGGAAAAAGTTGGTAGAGGGAGGCATTGCCACAGAAGAAGAGTTTGACGCCATCGAAGCGGATATTGTAAAACGGATCACCAAAATTTGTCGGATGTCTATTGACGAAGAAATCTCTCCTCGAATGGATTTGGATAGTCAGCCGGATATCATTTCCTCTATTATGTTTTCCAATCAGTCCGTACCTTCTATGGATCCGGACAGAGAAGCTGAAGTGCTGATTCCCAAAGAGGAAAATCCTCGTGTCAAACAGCTTGCCGGCAAGGCTCGATATGCCTTTGACGAAAAGGGAGATATGCTTCCCAAAATTAAGCAGTTTGGTCTGCGGGACGGTATTTTTGAGGCAATATTAGATAAATTTTATGAGGATCCCACACTGATCGCCTATGGAGAGGACAACCGGGACTGGGGCGGTGCCTTTGCCGTTTACCGTGGACTTACCGAAGCGATCCCCTACCATCGCTTCTTTAACTCTCCTATATCGGAAGCGGCCATTGTCGGCTCTGCCGTCGGCTATGCTATGGCCGGTGGCCGGGCGATTGTGGAGCTTATGTATGCAGACTTTATCGGCTGCGCGGGAGATGAGATTTTCAACCAGTTGTCTAAGTGGCAGTCTATGTCTGCGGGTATTCTTAAAATGCCTGTAGTGGTTCGAGTGTCGGTAGGCTCCAAATATGGGGCCCAGCACAGCCAGGATTGGACGGCGCTTACCGCCCATATTCCGGGGCTAAAGGTGTGCTTCCCTGCAACTCCATACGACGCGAAAGGCCTGATGTGCGCCGCGCTGAACGGCACCGATCCGGTGATCTTCTTTGAAAGCCAGCGGATTTACGATATCGGCGAGCAGTTTCATGAAGGCGGCGTTCCAGTGGGTAGTTATGAAATACCCTTTGGTGAACCAGATGTAAAACGAGTAGGAACAGATGTGACGATTCTCACCATCGGCGCTGTTCTGTATCGTGGACTGGCTGCGGCCCAGAAGCTGCAGGAACAGTACGGCATCAGCGCAGAAGTAATCGACGCCCGCTCCATTGTACCCTTTAATTATGAAAAGGTGCTGGAAAGCGTAAAGAAGACGGGCAGGATCATTATTGTTGGCGATGCCTGCGACAGAAACTCCGTTATGCGGGACATGGCTTCCAATATTGCGGAGATGGCCTTTGATTATCTGGATGCACCGCCGGTAGTATTTGGTTCCCGTAACTGGATTACCCCTGCATATGAGTTTGAGAAGTATTTCTTCCCCCAAGCGGACGGCATTATTGATGTAATTAGCCAGAAGATTCTGCCTATCCCTGGTCATGTAAGCACAGTGAATGAATCAGAATTGTAACATTTTGATTGAAACTTTGTGGTTTTTTAATTAAATTTGGCGGCGGGGGTTGCGGGCGTCCTTTTTTCATTTTACTTTATCTGCCAGATGGAGACGCAAAAGTCCTACGTCACGCACGGTGATTTCTCCGTCACCATCCATATCTGCTGCTTTTAGCTGAACAGCGGTAAGAGCATTTTTTCCTGTAAGCTTGTCTGCCAGGTGGAGACGAAGAAGTCCTGCGTCCCGGATCGTGATTTCTCCATCTCCGTCTACGTCTCCCTTGAGGGGGCCTTCTGAAATGCCCTCTACCGTAACCGTATAGGTGATGGCTTTTTCCTCACATCCCGGCAAAAAGACAGATACAGCGGTGCTGCCGTTTCCTACCGGAGAAATGACGCCATTTGCAGATACAGTTGCAACTTTGGTATCTGCGCACGTATATGCAAGATTGTTCTTGTTCAGATTTACATGTGCGTACTCCCACCCTGTATTTTTATTGCAGATGGATTCAATCTGAAAAGTTTCTCCTGCCTGCAGGGTAATATGTGTCTCTTGTTTAGCAAAGAGAGACACATATTTTTCACTGACATTTACCTGACGGGTCACGGTTTTTGTTTGGGTGGATTTTTCCACGGCCCGAGGAGCGCCCCCATCAAAGAATTGCACCCAAAACAAAAATCCATTGTATTGGAACACACCAACGCCGACAGATTGAAAATCTGTACTCAAAATATTTTCCCGATGCCCCTCTGAGTCCATCCAACCGTCCATAACGTCGCCGGGGGATGGATATCCTGCCGCAATATTTTCTCCAACGGCGGATCTCCAGTCGCAAATCGTAAAGCATCCGCTGTCGTCCGGACGGGTGTGCTTATAATAGACGGCACATTCTGCTGCCCGTTCCATGGCGGCATCCAGCAAAACCGTGTCCATTGCCAGCGGCGCTACGCCGGCGGCAGCACGTTCTGCGTTAATGCGGTCCAGTATATCCCACGCATACTGGTATACAGCATCTCCTGTGATGCTTATTGAAGTGTCTGCTGCTGCGCCTGCGGGAACGACCAGCAGAGAAACCGTAAGAATCAGGCAAAGGGCACTAAGGAGCGCCTGCCTCAAGAGACTTTGTTTCATTGACAAATCCTGCCTTTCAGAATAATAGTACCATAAAGCGAAACCGCTTGCGGTGCTATTATACCGCTTTCATTTGGATTTGTCAATGAAGATTACTGCTTGCATAGTTCCAGAAATGCCTGATGCAGTCTGTAGTCGTAATCCAGTTCAGGATGAAAGGACAGTGCAATCTGATTTTGATACCGGACGGCTACGATATGTTCTTCTACAGTAGATAATATGGAAACTTCATCGCAGGCCTGGGTTACATAAGGGGCGCGGATAAAGGTCATAGGAATTTTACCTATTCCCCTGTATTTGCATTCTGTATGAAAGCTGCCAAGCTGTCTGCCGTAAGCGTTTCTCCGTACAGTAATTGGAATTGTTGCAAAATAGGCGGTATCCTGCCCCTCAATCGTTTGCGCAAGCAAAATCATTCCTGCGCAGGTGGCCAGCACCGGCATCCCATCCGCTATCAATTGCCGCATGGGTGCAAACAAATGCAGTTCGTGCAGCAGTTTCCCCTGTACGGTGCTTTCCCCGCCGGGGAGAATAAAGCCGTCAAAAGTCTGCTGCAGATCCCTTATACTGCGTATTTCTGTATAATTGATGTTTAATGCATCAAGCACGGCTTCGTGTTCAGCAAACGCTCCCTGCACAGCCAATATGCCGATTTTCATTATTTTCCTCTTTCCGCCATCAAAAGCTGGATTTCCTCCTCGTTGATTCCTACCATAGCTTCTCCCAGATCAGCGGATAACTCCGCAATCGTTTTTGCATCTGTATAATTTGTTACGGCTTTAACGATGGCGCTTGCACGCTTCTTTGGATTACCGGACTTAAAAATACCGGAGCCTACAAAAACACCTTCTGCTCCAAGCTGCATCATAAGAGCGGCGTCTGCAGGGGTGGCCACTCCTCCGGCTGCAAAGTTTACTACGGGGAGCTTTGCGTTTTTATGCACATACAAAATCAACTCATAGGGAACTTGCAGCTGCTTTGCTTCCTCATATAAGGCATCTTCCCGCATAGCGGTAATTTTTGCAATGGCGCTGTTCATCATACGCATATGCCGCACAGCTTGTACGATATCTCCAGTGCCAGGCTCTCCCTTTGTTCGGATCATAGAGGCCCCTTCATTGATCCGACGCAGGGCCTCGCCCAAATCCCGTGCGCCGCAGACAAACGGTACCTGAAAATCTCTTTTATTGATATGATAGACGTCGTCGGCGGGAGAAAGCACTTCGCTTTCGTCAATATAATCGATTTCTATAGCCTGTAAAATTTGTGCTTCCGCGAAATGACCGATTCTGCATTTTGCCATAACCGGTATGGACACCGTCTCCTGGATCCCGCGGATCATTTTTGGGTCGCTCATTCTGGAAACACCACCCGCGGCGCGAATGTCGGCGGGGATACGTTCCAGTGCCATAACGGCGCAGGCGCCAGCTTCCTCTGCAATTTTTGCTTGTTCCGGCGTGGTGACGTCCATGATGACACCGCCTTTGAGCATCTGAGCAAGTTGTTTGTTCAGTTCATATCTGTTTCCCATTACAAAATAATCCCTTTCTTTTTAGCAGCAAAAATTCTGTTTGCGTTTTTGCTATGTAAAGAGTATAATACGTATATGGTATTATAAAAATATCCAATTTGGATATATTCAATAAGGTCAGATTGCGGAAGGGAAAGGCTATGCTTACGTACAATCTCATGCATACAGGGTCAGATCCTCTTTATGAATATCTTTGTAAAAGCATCAAAAACGATATTATACATGGCACGCTGAAACCAGGGGACAAGCTTCCTTCCAAACGGGTATTTGCGGAAAATCTTGGGGTGAGCGTGATTACGGTGGAAAATGCGTATGCGCAGCTTATCGCCCAAGGGTATATTTATTCCATTCCCAAGCGAGGATATTATATAGCGGACTTCGGCAGTATAATGACGGAGAAAAAACAATCCTTTGTAAAGGAAATGGCGCCTCTAACGGGAGGAGATACATCCTATTTTGCAGACTTTTCCAGCAATCAGACGTCTTCTGACCTTTTTCCGTTTACTATCTGGTCAAAAGTGGTTCGAGAAATACTTAGCGACAGCCGGGTACAGTTGATGAAAAATTCTCCCTGCGGGGGGATTTCGGCGCTGCGAAGCAGTATTGCTATGTTTTTGAAAGATTTTCGGGGGATGACTGTGCAGCCGGAGCAGATTATTATTGGTGCGGGAACGGAATATCTGTACGGACTTTTGATTCAGCTTCTGGGAAGGGAGCAGACTTATGCGGTGGAGAATCCGGGATACAGCAGGCTGGAGAAAATTTATCGCAGCTTTCGCGTGCCCTGTGCGTGGATCCCCCTGGACGAAGGGGGAGTCTGCGTTTCGAATTTAGAGGACGCAGGTGTGGATATTGTGCATGTCACGCCGTCCCATCAATATCCAACAGGCATTGTCATGCCCATCAGCAGGCGTTATGAACTGCTGGGATGGGCGGCACGTGAGGAAGGGCGTTATATTATTGAAGACGACTATGACAGCGAGCTTCGATTGAGCGGACAGCCGATTCCTACCTTGCAAAGTATTGATTTGTCGGAAAAAGTAATTTATTTGAATACGTTTACGAAAACGCTGTGTTCTACTGTCCGGATCAGCTATATGATTTTACCCCCGGGACTTTTATCCCGCTTTTATGAAAACCTATCGTTTTATTCCTGCACAGTTTCCAATTTTGAACAGTATACTCTGGCTAGATTTATTGAGGAGGGAAAATTTGAAATCCATGTCAATCGGCTGCGCCGCCACTACCGCCGAAAACGGGATGTTTTGCTGGAAGCTCTGCAAAAAAGCAGGCTAGGGGATATGGTTTCCATATCGGGGGAGAAAGCTGGACTGCATTTTCTCATGACGGTTCATACGGATTTACCGGAAAGTGCTGTAATGGAGCGTGCAAAATCCAGAGGAATCAAGCTGGCAGCGTTGTCCGGCTATTATCATGGAGAGCGTCCGCCGGAAAATGTATATGTAATGCATTATTCTTCTATTGATGTGGACCGGGCAAACGAGATTATGAAGCGGCTTTATAAAAGCTGCACATAAAATGTTTGCTAACGGCAAAAATCTTCCAATTCCTACCGGATTTGCTCTTGCTACCAACTGCTAGGTGGTGTATAATCAAATTACATATGCTATATACTACTATATCGGTTAAATTGGCGTGGTGCCGAATACAAGAAAGGCGGAAGGTCAAATGCTGAAGGATATTTTGACAAAACGAAAAAAGGATTTTGCCGGGGGCGTGCACACGGAGCTGCGGGCACAGATCAACAAAACTAGAGGCGTGAGTTTTCTCTCCGGAAGTCTCACTACCAATGTGCGCAGTGAGGTGTCCGGCGTTTCTGCCCGGGTTTATAAAAACGGCGTATACGGTTTTTCCTCTACAGCGGAGTATGACGACGAGGCGGTGACCGCTGTTCTTTCTGCTGCAACGGATAACGCCGTGTTTATGGACAAGCGCGTCGGTAAAAAAAGTCTTCCACTGCCTAACGTAGAGGCGGGGAGGACGGTGCGGGAATTTTCGGATAACGATCCTGTACAGAAAGAGTATATTGATTTTGCAGGGGCGCTGGACGCATATATTGAAAAAAAATGTCCCGGGCTCTCCGGCAGAGGTGTCAGCGTCCGTGCAGATTCTATGGAGAAAATTCTTTGTGTGTCACAGGGACACGATGCCCATGTGATTTTGCCTCGATGCTACGTATACTTGCGCCTTACAGCGGACACGCCCGCCGGAAATCCGGTGGAACTGTTTGTTCCGGTGGGCGGAAAAGGTACTTTTGATACTGTTTTTTCCGATCCGGCGTTATTGTACCCTAAGGTGGACGAGCTTTACGAAAAGCTTATGCAAAAGCGGGAGGGCGTATATCCCACGGCGGGGGAAAAAACCTGTATCATCAGCGGTGAGCTTACCGGTATGCTGGCCCATGAGGCTGTTGGCCATACGGTAGAGGCAGACCTAGTGCTGGGGGGCAGTGTGGCTGCCCACAATCTAGGAAAAACGGTGGCAAGTCCGCTGGTGACCATGGTAGATTTTGCCCATACATGCCTTGGCGCGCCTACTCCGCTGCCCATCTATGTAGACGACGAAGGCACGCCAGCAAAGGATGCGGTGCTGATTCAGGAAGGTGTGCTTACCGGATACATGAACAGCCGGCAGACTGCCCAGCACTTTGGCATGGAGCCTACCGGCAATGCAAGGGCATATCGTTTTTCCGATGAGCCTTTAATTCGAATGCGCAATACGGCCATTGTTCCGGGAACGTCCAAGTTAGAGGATATGATTGCTTCTGTGGAGGACGGATATTATTTTATCGATACCAACAACGGCCAGGCAGATACGACCGGCGAATTTATGTTCGGTGTATGCATGGGCTATGAGATCAAGAACGGCAAGCTGGGAAAGGCGCTGCTGGATACAACCATATCCGGCGTAGCTTTTGACATGCTGAAAACGGTGGATATGGTGGGAGATACCATCAGCTGGTCTTCCTCCGGGTTCTGTGGAAAAAAACAGCCCATGCCGGTTGGCTTAGGCGGTCCGGCAATTCGCTGTAAAATTACGGTAGGCGGCAGATAAGGAAGGGGATTGGGCATGATTGAATTGGATAAAATAAGCGGAAATGTTATAGAGAAGCTGCAGGCTGCCGGTGCAGACAAGGCCTATTGTACTGCAGCTACCAGCGTTACCAGGGAATTTAATGTGGACGGCGGCGCGTTCAGCCTGATGCGTACTTTATTTGACAATTCCCTGTCCATTACCGGAATTGTGGGCGGGAAAAAAGGTTCTGTGGGAATCAACCGGTTTGATGATGGAGCGGTGACACAGGCAGTGGACGACTGCGTGGCATCCGCCTCTTCTTCGGATGCGGATCCGGCGTGGGATTTGGCGCCGGATGGTGAGACGCACAGCTTTACACAGGGAGTGCTGGAGGCGGATACAGATCGGCTTTTTGATCGGACGGCGGAACTGATGGAGCAGATTGGCAAGAAATATCCCAAAATTATGGTGGAGCAGCTGATTGTGTCTCATGTGCGCAGCCATAGTGTTTACCGTAATACAAACGGTGCATTTTATACCAAGGATGCCGGATATTATAATATAGAATTGATGTTTTCTGCACATGAAGGTGAGACTGCGTCCTCTTTCTTTGGAACAGGTGCAATTACGGACAATTTGGATCGGTCTTTTATGGAGCTTGGTTCAATTGAAAAAGATTTGGCAGACGTTGAAAAACAAATTCATACAAAGTTAGTAGATGGGAAATTTACTGGAGTGATGCTGCTTCCTCCGGGTTGCCTGGGTTCTTTTCTAGGGGATATCGCGGACAATTTTGCGTCTGACGGACCGGTATTGGAGGGCACCAGCATCTGGAGAGACAAGCTGGGCGAACAAGTGGCGGATCCGCGGATTACGATTTCTTTTGCGCCGGGGGATCAGGAAATTGTATGCGGGCAGTCGTACACTACGGAAGGTTTTTTGGCTCAGGATTTTGATTTCATCCGAGAGGGAAAACTGGACAGCTTTCTAATTGGGCTGTATGTGTCTAACAAGACTGGCGTGCCCCGGGCAAAAAATGATGGTGGAAGCATGGTAATGCGCCCTGGAGACCGTTCCCTGGAAGAGATTATCTCCTCTATTGATAAGGGCATTCTGGTGGGGCGGTTTTCCGGCGGACAGCCTAGCACCAACGGAGATTTCTCCGGTGTGGCAAAAAACAGTTTTCTCATTGAAAACGGTAAAGTTACTCATGCGGTAAGTGAAACAATGATTTCCGGTAACCTTGCTGATATGTTACAAAATGTGGTAGCTATTTCCCGGGAAAGAGTGTCAGATGGGTCTTCGGTGCTTCCGTATGCGGCTTTTAATGGGATTACCGTTTCCGGAAAGTAATATTCTATTTATCTTATTTGCCCCCTCGCATCTCACAAGCGAGATGCAAGGGGGGCTTTTTGATTGACAATGAATGTTACGGCTACATAGGGATGAGATAAAATAAAAAAGCCTTTCTCGGTGGTGTTTTATCTACAAACACCACGGGGATAGGCTTTTTATGTTACAGATTTACAGGCCCAGACTTGCTGCGCCGATGATTCCGGCGTCATTTTTCAGTGTGGCAATTTTCAGCTTACACTGCGGTGTATCTCCTCGCGTATATGTTTCTGCAAATACGCGGTCATGCAACAACTCAATGAGCGAGTCTCCCTCATTGGAAATTCCGCCGCCAATAGACAGTACGTTCGGCTGAAAAATATTAATGATATTTACAAGACCCGTAGCCAGATAGGAAATATACTCGTCAACTACTTCGGTTCCCGCAGCATCACCCGCTTGCATCGCCCGAAATGCCGTCCTGCCGGAGATTCGATCCAGATCTCCGCCGATCATTTCTTCCATTAAAGTCTTACGTCCGTTTTTTCTGCACTCTTCCAGCTTTTCACGAGTAGTCCGTATCAGCCCGGTGGCAGATGAATAGGTTTCCCAGCATCCCCGCCGTCCGCAGGTGCACTGTCTGCCGTCTTTCACAATCACGATATGGCCAAGTTCTGCACCAGCATGGTTAAAGCCGGAGTAAACCTGTCCGTCTAAAATGATGCCGCCGCCTACTCCGGTACCTAGAGTAATCATCACAGAATATTTGGATCCTTTTGCCGCGCCGGCTACCGCCTCCGCCTTTGCTGCTGCGTTGGCGTCATTTTCAATATATACCCGCTTATGACAGCCTAAAAATTCCGACAGCTTCTTTTCCATG
>CANRVI010000015.1 GCA_947643245.1 uncultured Clostridia bacterium
CGAAGCGATTTTAGTTGCGAGCGTATGAGCGATGACGCTCTATCCTGTCTGGACAATGTGATCGCATACCTGGAAACGGCCCGGCTGCGCTATAATGAAACGAAAGAGAAAACTCACTGGCACGACATGATTCAGCTATTGCCTGCGTCCTACAATCAAATGCGCACCTGTACCATGAATTATGAAAATCTAATCAACATATATTATGCCAGACGTAATCACAAATTGCAGGAATGGCACGTATTCTGTGATTGGGTTGAAAATCTTCCGTACGCACAGCAGTTGATTCTCGTCAAAAAGGATACCGCCGCTGAAAAATAACGCGTCCACAGAAAGGATCCGTCACCTATGCATCAAGACGCCGCAAAGTCCCGGCTGGATACCGGGAGACGGGCAGGTATTGTAGGCATTGTATGCAATATTCTGCTATTTCTTATAAAAATTACCACAGGCGTGCTTACCGGCAGCATGTCTATTGTGGCAGACGCTATCAATAACCTGTCCGACGCGGGCAGCTCTGTTTTCGTTTTGGTCGGATATGTGTTTGCCGCCCGCCCAGCGGATAAAGAGCATCCATACGGCCACGCACGGGCAGAATATTTGTGCGGTCTTTTTATCTCTATTATCGTATGTGTGCTGGGAATTGAATTGCTGCGCAGCTCCGTTCAGCAGCTGTTTGACGGCGGCAGCGGCGTAGCGTTCAGTGTTGTTTCCATTGTCGTTATGAGTGCAACAGTCGCTGTTAAAGGAGCCATGGCGCTATATTATCATATGATTGCCCGTCGGATTGGATCTCAGGCGCTGCGCGCCTCTGCGGTAGACAGCATCGGCGACATGTGCGCCACCGGCGCGGTAGTCGCTGCCATGTTTCTCTCTAAAATCACAGGCCCTCTTACGGACGCCGTGCTCGGCTGTGCCATTGCCGTCTATATTTTGGTTCTTGGCATAAAGCTTACCAAAGAAGCCTCCGGCACATTGATTGGTACAGCGCCGGACAAAGAATTTACAGCACAGATTATACGTCGGATCCGGGAATACGACGGAGTTTTGGGAATTCACGATTTGGTAATCCACAGCTATGGCAGAGACCGCTGCTTTGTATCTGTACATGTGGAAGTAGATGCGGAAGAAAATGTAATGGAGTCTCATGACCTCATCGATAATATTGAAGAGGACTTTCGGAGGGAGCACGGAATCCATATGGTAATACACATGGATCCAATTCAATATAAAGATGCTCATGTAAATGAAATTCGCGCTAAAGTCGCTGGTATTATTGGACAAATTTCCTCTCAGTATTCTTCCCCTGTTTCCATGCATGACTTTCGCATCGTATCAGGCGTTACCCACTCCAATTTGATTTTTGATGTGGCAATCACCAATGATTTTCCTCTCCGAGACGAGGCGCTCAGCGCCGAACTGCAGGGAGAAATAAAAAAGTTGGATCCCAGCTACAACGCAGTAATTACGGTAGATAGAGAATACTCTTCCAACCGATTTGGAAGCAAAATGGAATAATAGAACTTAACATTGAAATGAAACAGGCATGCCTTTAGCATGCCTGTTTCTATTTAACATATCTTTTACTGGATCGGAGAAAACTCCTGGCATGCTTCCAAAATAATTTCACGCTCCACAAAAGGCTGCTTTTTCCCGCAGACAAGCTGATATGTTTCGTGTCCTTTTCCTGCAAACAAAACGATATCTCCCTCCTGTGCCAGCTCCACCGCTCGAAAAATCGCTTTTCTCCGATCAATGACACATTCATAATTGCTGTCTGTATCCATATAGGATGCAATATCATTGACAATATTCTCCGGTGACTCAAAATCTGGATTATCGCTGGTAATGATACAATAGTCCGCCAAGGCGGAGGCTGCCTGCGCTAATTCCTTTCGCCGTCCTTTTGTACGTCCGCCAACAGAACCAAACACACAAATGAGCCGGCTAGGTTCATACTCCCGTAAGGTTCTCAAAGCGCTGGTCAAGCTAAGTCCGTTGTGAGAATAGTCCACGATAAATGTACGGCCAGCTATCCCCGGAACAATTTCAAAGCGCCCCTGGACAGGCGTTTTCTCCAGAACGCTGGCGGCAAAATCCCGACTGATTTGAAAAAGTTCACAAACAGCAAGTGCTGCCAGCCCGTTGTATACACTAAAAATTCCCGGTGACAACAGCTGCACATGCTCCGTTCGGTTGCCTTTGTGGCAGTAAAAAGCCACCCCCAACGCCGTAGATGTTCGATAACGGGCGAGATCAAAAGCATTATAGTCTGCCGCCTGCTGGATTCCATAAGAAACCTGTTTCCCCGCAAAATTCTCCAACATATATTCCCACGCCGGATCATCTGCATTGTATACAGCGTATTTCGCTCCATAGCTGGTGAATAAGCGCCGCTTGCTTTCCTGATAATCCGCAAAATCCGGATGCTCGCCCGGTCCAATATGATCTTCTGACAAATTGGTAAATACAACCGTTTCAAAGCGAATCCCATCCACACGATGGTGCGCAAGCGCCTGAGAGGATACCTCTAAAACGGCATACCGAACGCTGGCACAGGTCATCATATTGAAATAATGGTGTAAATCTCTGCTCTCCGGTGTTGTATTCACCGTTTCTGTCCGTTTTCCATTGATAATAACACCATTGGAGCCAATATAAGCACAATTTTTCCCTGCGGCATTCAGTACTGCCGCAATCAGCAGCGCAGTAGTCGTTTTTCCTTTGGTGCCCGTTACACCGATCAAGCGCAGGCGGTCCGCCGGATGCCCGTAAAAATCTGCTGAAATGACCGCAAGAGCCGCACGCGTATCCGCAGTAATTGCCTGGACCGCGTCCGCGGGCAAATCCAACGCACGCTCACACAGAAACATTCGGCACCCGTTTTCATAAGCCTGCTGGGCATAGTCATGTCCGTCCCGCTGTCCGCCGGTCAAGCACACAAACAGATCCCCGGGACATGCTTTGCGTGAATTATATTCGATTCGTCTGACCCGGTCGTCCGAACCACCTGTATGTTCTATATTTTGTAAAACATCATGTAATTTCATAACTTGCCTTTTCTGGGAAAAGCCCTACAGATTTTGCGCCGCACATTGCAATCGCCTTGTGAGCAAGAATTTTCAGAGAATCAGCAAAAGACATATCCAACGTCTCGATTCCCTGAATCAGCGACAATTCCGTGCAGCCCAGAATCATCACGTCGCAGCCTTTTTTTGAGAGCGCTTCCACAACTGCGCAGAAACGATCCATATCCGGGCATCCACCGCTTTTGATGTCGCCATAAATCAGGTCGTGCAGATACCCCTGTTCCATCTCATCCGGTATTTCCCAGGCCAATCCCAGCTGCTCCAGCTTCTGCTGATACGATCCGGACGCCACCGTTCCCGCGGTCGCCATGATCCCTGCTTTCTGATATCCACACTGTTTTATATACTCTGCCGTCTCTTCAATTATGCTTGGTACAGGTACATGCACACTGCGGCGTACCTCATCAATAAAATAATGCGCAGTGTTGCATGGGATCACAATTACGTCCGCTCCATACGCCTCCAGACGAAGAGCGTCCTCCATCATATACGGCAGCGGGCTCGCCTTATTTTTTCCCAATATGTAATCTGTACGGTCAGGAGTAGATGCCCGGGAAGACAGCACAATATCAATATGATCCTGATCCCGCCGGGCATCTGTATGGGCGGTAATTAATTCGTAAAAATATGCGCTGGTCATAGGGCCTAGTCCCCCTAAAATGCCCAGCAGCGGTTTCTTACTTTGCTGCATTTCCGGATCCTCCTTTTTATTTTTCGTTTTTCGGATAATATTTGCGAAATTTTCCCCGCTGTCGGCGCAACTGCTCCAACACACACAGCCGACGCAAAAAATTGCCCCGTAAGTCGTAGGCATATTTTAAAGAGCAGGCAGACTTTCCCTCTCGCCGCAATTCCTTTGCCCGAGCGGCCAAAGCCTGGTCTTCCGTATAGCGGTAGGCGACACCAGCAGGAACATGATGCCAAAAACTGGCCTGCTCCTGCATCTGGCACTCTGTACCTGCGTCCTGCCACTTTTCCACTGCAAGTCGGGCAATATTGATTCCGCTTCCTGTAACGTAATAGTTACTTCGTCCCTGCCGCAAATTGATTTCAAACACCCGGTAATCTCCATTGCCGGCATGTTTAATATCAAAGTTGGAAAATCCCGTATACCCCACAGATTCCAGCATTTTTTTAATGCTCTCCGCAATCGGCAGGCTGGACACCGGCTCTGTCACTATGGCTGCATGGTTGCCAAGTCCCTTAGGGGTATGTTCTTCGATCATAGTGTGGCCAAGGCACATAGCCCGCACCTTCCCCCTCTCATCGGAAAAGGCAGTGAGCACTCGCATTTCGCTGTCGCCGCCGGGAATCCGCTTTTGCAGGATCATTTTGTCTGGATATCCGGCTGCGTAAATCTGTTTGATAATCGTCACAGACTCATCCGGCGATTCCGATACATATACCTTTTTCATTCCATTAAAAGGATATTTCCAGTATTCCACACTAGAAGAAGGCTTGATGATAATAGGATACGAAAATCCCAGAGCCTCCTCCGCCACCTGGTCCCTGTTCGGAACTGCTTCCAGCACCACTGTGTCCGGATAGGGGATGCCATGTTGGTCGCACACCTGATAAAACTCTGCTTTCTTTTGAAGGGACTCGTATAATCCCGCATCAGGGGCAGGAGCGATGTACCAGGGCAGTTCCTTACGTCTGCGAATAATCATTGCCGCATAGTCGTCCGTACATCCAAATAAATACAGTTGCGCTTGCGGATGCGCCTCAGCAAATTCTGTAAGTACCCGGAGCATCACCGTCTCATCGTCTATATCAGGTATAGTGGTAAACTGGATGATTTTGGAGTATTTTGTGGCGGAAATTTCATATCGGCCAAAGGCATGGGACATAACGCCATATGCCTCATGAAAGGCTCTCGCTAAATTATAGCAGTTTAGGTCTGCTCCAAGCAGAACTGGAATGATTTCTTTCTTTTGCAAAACAATTCTCTCCCTTTACTTTGCATACCGTTCGCTTTCAAAAAACTGCTGGTGCCATACAAGAAACGTATATGCCGTCCAAATTTTACGGCGATTATGGGCAGGGTCCTCCAAGAGAGCACACAGCTTGTCTGGCTGGAAATATTGAGCGGCCACATCGGAGGTAAAGCTTCGCCTTACAACCGAAGAAAATTCACTGTCCTCCAACCATTTAGCGATGGGAACCGGAAAACCTTTTTTCTTTCGGTTGGCCCAGGCATCCGGCAGTGTTTTATTGGCAGCAGCACGCAACACCGCTTTAGTATCCTCCGCAATTTTATATGCCGCTGGGTATGCCGCAGCCTCCTCCATTACGATTCGATCCAGATACGGTACGCGCAATTCAATGGAATGGGCCATGCTCATTTTATCCGCCTTTAGCAGAATATCCCCGGGAAGCCACAGGTTCAAATCCAAATACTGCTTTTTTTCCAGTTCGGAAAGGTCTTTTACTCTGTCGTAAATCGGCGCGGCTACTTCTCTGGCTGTAGGTCCGGTGCGATATGCAGAGCGAAGAAGGTCATAAGCCTCATCCTCCGGGAATACCAAGGCTTGTCCGATAAACCAATCTTGGGGCCTTCCGCTTCCCTTAATTAAAAACTCCCGTCCCCTAAAATAAGGCAGTCGAGCTGCAGCGCCCGCAGCACCACGGCGCAAAAATTGGGGAAGCTTTTTATATTTTTTCATGACGCCTACTTCATCGTACCACTCATAGCCGCCATAAATTTCATCAGCGCCCTCCCCAGACAACACGACGGTTACATGCTGGCTGGCAAGACGAGCCAAAAAATACAGCGGTACAGAAGAAGGATTTGACTGGGGTTCGTCCATATGATACTGAATATCGGCAAACGCCGCAAGACATTGTTCCCCTTCCAGCATCTCCCGCCAGTTTTGAATCCCTAGACGGGCTGACAGTTCCCCTGCCTCGCTGGTTTCGTCAAATTTTGCCGCCGTTTCGCCGCCCGGATTGAATCCCACAGAAAAGGTATCGTTCGGCATAAGGCAAGCGGTGATATAACTGGAATCCACACCACCGGACAAAAACGCACCTACTTTTACGTCGCTGATCCGGTGCGCCGCCACCGACTCCCGTACCCGGGCGTCGATTTCCTGTGCACATGCAACAAAGGATTTCCCTGTTTTTTTAGAAAAGTCTACATCCCAGTATCGCTCTACATGCATCTTGCCGCCCTGGAAAAGAAACCAGTGGGCAGCTGGCAGTTTATATGTCCCTTTGAAAAAGGTTTCTTCCATAGCGCTGTACTGGAACGTGAGATACGGGCGCAGGGCGTTGGGGTTAACCTCTCTGCGAAAGGCGGGATGTTCCAAAAAGCTTTTAATCTCCGATCCAAATAGAAGCGCGCCCCCCGGCAGCAGAGAGTAATAATAGGGTTTGATGCCGAAAGGATCCCTTGCCCCATACAAAGTATTTGTTTTTTTATCCCATACAGCAAAGGCAAACATTCCACGCAGGCGGGCTGCTAGCCCTTCGCCATATTCTTCATATCCGTGGAGAATCACTTCCGTATCACACCGGGTCTTAAACACATGGCCTCTGGCAATCAGTTCCTGCCGCAAATCCATAAAGTTATAGACTTCCCCGTTGTATACAACCACTACAGTCCCATCTTCGTTATACATTGGCTGAGCGCCGTCTGCTAAATCGATAATGCTGAGCCGGCGAAATCCCAGGGCAATACTATCCATTTGCTCGTCGCCGGCCACATGAAAGCCTTCCATATCCGGGCCGCGGTGAGCAATCCGATCCGCCATTTTTCGAAGGACTTGTTCTCTATTCTCAATCTGGCCGGTGAAGCCGATAAATCCACACATAACAATCTCCTTCTGGTATAGGTATTGTGTTTTATTGTATCACAATTCTATGGAAAAATAAAGTAGTTTCCCAGCTTTTTATCTCCTTTATGCTGGAGAAGGGACAAGAAGAGAGAAAATGCCCCCTCTGATGAGGGGGCGTTGCCGTAGGCGGTTGGGAAAAAGATACTTAGCGTATCCATTCACCTGTCAATGCAATCACATATAAAGGTCTTTCTTTCACACTACCATGCCAAGCTTTTCATGCAGTTTATTCTCCGCTGCGGCAAAAATCTCTGCGTAGCCTTTTCCTGCCGCAAAATATGCATACATTTCCATAGTACACACCGTAATCGGATGATCAGCGGCAAGACCTGTCAGAGAAGTCAGTACGCTTTCCGCATCCGCATAACTCTGATTGTTCTCTTTCATGTAGCAGTACAGTGCTGCGGCGCTGCCTGTACAGATATATACTGGAAAAGCTCCCTGTTCCAGCGCCGTACATGCGGCTCCGGTAAGACGATCCAACCGCGCTAGCTTTCGCGGAATATCTGCACCCACTCTTGCACACGTGTCGCCAAGGGCCTGATTTCCAAATCGGCGCAGCAAGTCACTGATATGCTGCAGCAGCGGCGCACAGTCCACATGATATTTCCTGCACAGGGCTCCGGCAGATTCCAGCATAGCATTCTGCGCCAGCAGTCGAATAAACGGATCTTCAATACTTTCCCAAATATAGGTGTGTCCCAGCATCTGTCCCAAATATGCGCAAACTGCATGGCCCATATTATGGACAAACAGCTTCCGTTCTATGTAATAGTGAAAGGGCGTAAAGGGAACCATATTAGGGATTTCCGGAACCTCCCCCCGAAAGGCAGCCTGGTCTACCGGCAGCACACAATACTCTTCCACAGCAATACGCAAAGGATTGACCGTTTCTCTGCTTCCCGCTTCCTGCTTTAAGGAGGGGACCATTCTGCCTACGGAGGTTTCTACAAGGCCAATTTGCTCCAGCTGTGCCTCTGTAAGCTCTCCTGTCAAAAGTTCCCGGATATACACATCTGCATCCATCAGATTCTCACAAATTAAAAGATTCAGCGGTGGTCTACCAGCATCAGAACGGGCGCGAATCCCTGCAGCAAGATTCGGGATAATATATTGAATTGCTTTTGCGCCAACGCATGTTGCCGCGATATCCGCTTCTAAAATCGCCTGCACAACAGCATCTCTGTCATTTCCATCCGCCACATATATATTTTTGATCTGTTTTACAGTAGGCTCTCCCCCTACGATTTCCAAGGGATACTCTCCATCCTTCCGGATACGCGCAACAATAACAGGAGAAACATCGATAAAAGTCACTTTTGCTCCAGCCTCAGAAAACAGGGGGCCAATAAATCCACGCCCAATATTTCCTGCTCCAAAAATTACTGCCTTCATGTTTATAGAACCTTTCCTATTATAAATTTATCATGTATACAATCGGCATACGGCAAGATGCCGCAAAAATATTATACCGCTTCTTGGAGGACAGGTCAAGGACGGTATTTTCTTTTTCTCAAAAATGTTGTATACTAATGTATACAGTAATTTTGTGGAATAGCAGGAGTGGCCTATGGACTGGGAAACATTAGAAAATGATTGCAATAACTGTACAAAATGCGCGCTGCATCAAAGTAGGACAAACTGTGTGTTTGGCCAGGGAAGCCGGGATGCTGTCCTAATGTTTGTAGGCGAGGCGCCCGGAGAAAAAGAGGATTTATCCGGGGTTCCCTTTGTAGGCCCGGCGGGGCAGCATCTAAATAAATTTTTGGAAGCTGTAGGCATCGACCGAGAACAAGTTTACATTACCAACATATTGAAGTGCCGCCCGCCGCGTAACCGGGATCCGCTGCCAGGGGAGCAGGATTGCTGCATAAACTATCTGCGAGGGCAAGTTAAGCTGATCCAGCCCAAAATTATCGCCTGTTTGGGCCGCATTGCTGCAATGCGCTTGATTACTCCGGATTTCAAAATCACCCGAGATCACGGTACATTTTATCAACGGGGAAATTTTCTTATTACAGCCGTATATCATCCTTCCGCTCTTTTGCGGGATCCTCGAAAAAATGAAGATATGTATCGAGACATGAAGGCAATTCGTCAAAAATTGGATGAGTTGGGAGGATAAGCCCCCCCTGCAGCTAGGAAACAAATAATAAAAAAGGGGGGCATCCCCCCTTTTTTATATCTCATCTGTATTGTCTGCCTCTGTAACTGCGTCTGCGGTTTCTTCTTTCTTTTTGCCAAGATAATCTGGAAGCTGCATACCCGCCATATCAAACATTTCATTGAGCGGGGGAACGCTTTTCATCAGCCCCGACACAAAATTTGCCGTGGTGCTTTTGCCCTCACCATTGCCAGCACCGCTGTCCCATACGGTAATCTTGTCAATCTGCAGATTCTTGATCGCCTCAACCTGGATTTTCACAAGCTCTTCCATCTTATCAGCCAGCATCAATCTTACCGCATCTGCTGAGTTGCCACCGGCAGCCTCTACAATTCGGGTAAAGCCTTCCGCCTGCTTAATCAGCATAGAGCGCATACCGTCTGCTTCCGCTTCCATCTTCATTAGAATGGCATCCGCTTCACCTTTTGCACGGCGGCGAATTTGTTCTGCCTCTGCTTCTGCATCCAGTTCCTTACGCTGCTTTTCGATTTCAGCCGTGACGATAATATCTGCTTCCTGCTTTGCTTTTTCAAGCTGCGCACGGGCGGCCTCGGCCTCTCTTTGGGCGCCGTAGCTCTCTTCCATCGCTTTTGCCGCCTGTATATTTTCCGTAGCAGTGGCACGTTTGAGTGCTTCAGCTTCTCGCTCACGCCGGGTAGCATCAGATTCGGCAACCTGGGCTTTCGCCTCATTCTCACCCTGAATGGCACGGGAATTGGAGGCGGATACCTGAATACGCATATCCTGCTCCGCTGCCGCAGAACCGATGGCGCCGCTGCGGTCCGCTTCCGCAACGGAAATCTTCGCATCGTTAATAGCTTTTGCGGCCGCTTCTTTACCAAGAGCCATGATATATCCGGATTCGTCCGTAATATCCGTTAAATTTACGTTAATCAGTCTAAGACCAATTTTTTTCAGTTCTGTCTCTACGTTACCGGATACAGCATCCAGAAATTTGTCACGGTCCGTATTGATCTCTTCGATATCCATGGTAGCGATAATGAGACGCATCTGACCGAAAATAATATCTTCAGCAATCTGCTTAATATCTGACAGCTGCAGTCCCAGCAGGCGCTCTGCCGCATTCTGCATGACGCCAGGTTCCGTGGATATACCTACGGTAAACCGAGATGGTACATCTACACGAATATTCTGTCGGGACAAAGCGTTGCGCAAATCGACGCTTATAGACATCGGCGTCAAATCCATAAATTCATACGCTTGAAACACCGGTACAATAAAAGATGCGCCGCCGTGGATACATTTTGCGCTTCTGCTTCCGTCTTTTTTGCCGATTTTACCATAAATAACAAGAATCTTGTCAGAAGGACATTTCTTGTATCGGGACAAAATCAGCAAAAGTGTCGACAGAACCAAAACAACTGCTGCGCATATCAGAATAACCACCATTGGATCAATGGCCAACCGATACACCGTGTCTAAAAGTGCTTTTCCCATGTGCATAATCATTTCTCCTTTTATAAATATAAATTTTTAAAATCCATACGAATATTCGTATCTTATGAAAGTTCCGGCAGCTCTTCCTCATATTCGATAATCTGCCGGACATATTGCCAAGATCCATCCTCTTTGGATATGTACGTGTCAGCTAAATATTCCCTTTGGGCCACTGTTTTTTCTATGCCTCTCTCCTCAAGGATATTATCCACATGCAGCCAATACTGATACAGATTTTCATACTGATCCGCAAATAAGCCCGTCTGGGCAAAAGCTCCTGGCGAAATTTTCACCTGCCGGCCATCCTTCATTCGAAAGCACAGCTTCATTTCTCCGCTGGAAAAAGCTGCTTTCACCTCGTAAGAGACCACCTGGTCCCAGCTATATTGCCGCATGCCCCCTATACGCACCGCAAGGAAGCCATCTTCTCCTGCTTTTGTCCAGCAAGATGTAAAAATCCACAAAATTCCGCTAAACAAGAGAAGTATGCATACAATAGGCACAAAATCCCAAAAGAGAGGACGAGTACAAATTTCCTCTTCCACTTCTTCCTCCTGCACGGACTCCTGCTCCTCTTCCTCCAAACCCTGATCAGGAAGCATATACCCCTCCGGCAGCTCTTCGGGTAAATCCGCATAAAAATTTTCTATTATATCTTCATCAGAGGAAGCGGGCCTGTTATAAAATGTATCCCATATATTATTCTCCTCTTCAGACGCAGCCTGCTCCTGCATCGCGGTATCAATTGCTGCTCCCCGTTGGGCAGCCAGCGCCGATGCAATTTTTTCTGCCCGCTGTCCCGCAACACCAATCACCGAATCCGATGCATTCTCTTCCTCCAACGGAATATACGGTTCATTGGAAAAGTCACCGGATATATAGTCATTTTCTTTGAAAGCGGGTAGCTCGTCAGGTTCCTGCGGGACAGATACACATTGGAGAAGTATGCGGCGAATCAACAGTGCCGCTGCCAAATATGTGCCGGCAGCACACAACACCACCGGAATCGTAAAAGACAGAGAATAGGTAAACACGCCTGTTCCAATTTGCAGTCCAATAAATTTTTGATATAAAAACCCCATTCCCACAGAAAATAAAATCCCGCCTGCTACCGCAGCGCCTTCCTTCATCCGCCGATGGGACCTGATAGAAGACGTCATACGCGCGCCTCCCCTTTTTCTTGTTGTATCGGCTCAACGATCAGTCTGCCCGCATCATCCACATTTATGACACGCACCGACTCGCCGGTGCAAAGCCGACGGGCTGCATTTGTAACAGCTTCTACTTCCATAAAAGTCTCGTTTAAGGTAATATTGATTTTCCCATTCCCGCTGCAGGCTTCGGGAATGGGAATATATACGGTACCCATTTTACCCACAGCCGTCTGATAATCTACATTTCCGCTGGACTGCAGACGGGACACACCATACATAATATATCCCAAAAGCAACAGCGTCGCTACCCCGAACACTGTCGACAAAATAACTGCCAGCCACAAATCAACGCCCGCCTGATACATAACCAGTCCGCTCCAACCGCCGATGCACAGCATTCCTGCAATACCGCGAATGGAAAATACATGCAGTCCGTCGAATCCATCGGTTACCCCATCACCGTCTAAGTCCATACCATCGCCGTCGCCGATTCCAAAAAGCATTAGAATCGTTTGTATTGCCAAAACAAGGGTAGACGGAATTGCAATCAGTGCGAAAACCTGTTCGGTCATATCCAGCGTGTTCCACCATACAAACATTTTAATCCTCCTCTGCTTCCAAGCCTACCAGCAATACATCGGCACGGCCCTTCAAAAGAGACGCCCAGCAGGATAGTATAATCACTTCCAGCGCACGGTTCAGCCGTTCACGGGCACCTGGGCGCCGCTCCTCATATGTGCTGGTAACAGACTGGATCAGCTCCGGCAGACGCCGTACCCCGCCGCTGCCCTTCTCCATCAGCAAATCCAGCAGGCGGCAGATATAGTCATACAATTCGGAATCGGTAATAATATCATCCGACGTATCATCCAGCCGACCATTGATATAGTGGAGCAAAAAAGAAATTTTAGATAGCTGCATTGTATCCCGCATCATATTGATAATCAAAATCCGAGCAAGCTGATCTTTACCATAAAGCTTATTGTGTGGGCGCATCAGCCATCCCCGCTTTACCCAATTCTGCAGCGTTGTTCCGTCAATACCGGTGATTTCCCGGATCTGTCCGAGCATGATGCCATCTGTGACAAAAAAAATTTTGGATAAAAATTTTTCTCCGGTAACACCGCCCATTTCATCCCGATTAAAAACCGTTCCCGGTATTTGAGGACTTTTTATAGTCGGCTCCACAGGCCGCACCTCCTCTGATAAAATTGTATTCTATTTCATAAAAGCAAACGCGATAGCGCTTGTTTAGCGGCACGTCCGCCAATTGCTTACAATGTGTGGCTTTCTGCGAACATTATACCACAAGTTCATTTGACTGTCAATAACATTCTTTAGATTTTTTGTAATTTTCATTTGAACTCAAAATGTATCAATACTGCACCTTTCCAAAGCTGGAGACAATATTTTCCCCATCCAGATAGATTACCCCATATGTCCGTTGCCTTCCACGGCCCACAGAACCAGGATTAAAAAATCGAATTCCCTCCATTGTAAAATCGGCACACAAATGGGTGTGTCCAAACAAAACCAAGTCCGCCTCTTTTCCTATCGCCGCCTGGCATAAATGTTCCATCCCGCTTTTGACCCCATATTTGTGCCCATGTGTACAAAGTATGCGCACGCCATCCAGCTCCAGTACACACTCCCACACGCCGGCGTGTCCGAAATCGTTGTTGCCAAGTACCGCCATATGCATAATATCGGGAAACTGCCCAAGCAATATTTCTGCAGCCGCTGTACCGTCTCCTAAATATAGGATGGCATCCGTATCCATCTCGTGGGTACGAATCGCCTTTTCCATCCCACGGATTTCTCCGTGTGCATCTGAAAAAACAAGAATTTTCATTTTCATCTCCCAAGTAGATGCTGATTTGAACCTAATACGCATGTTCCTCATATACTATACCAACGGAACTCCGTAATACATCCTAAAAAACGCACAAACCATAATTGAACTGTGTCAAACCAGTTCGCTTAGAAAGGTAAGGTTTAGTATGAAAATCGATAAAAAAACCGTTGACAAAATTGCTGGTATGCCCGATGACAGACTTTGGAAAATGATCCTCTCCCTAGGAGCATCCAAGGGAATTGATCTCTCCAGTATAAAAGTTTCCTCTCTTGAAATGGATAAGATTCGCACCGCCATGACCCAAATGACAGATGAGGATATTGTCCGGGCTATGGAAATTTTGGATGCCTGCAAGGACCAATAAGGAGGACGCCATGCCGGACAGCGAAGTAAACGGGGATTTTTCCCAGGTGCTGCGGCAGCTGATGGATAATCCCGAAATTTCCAACCTGATCGCGTCTCTGAAAAGCGATACAGAAAACACGCCAAAAGTCGATGCGCCTTCCGACACTACTGAAGAAGCAAATGAACAAACCGAGTCGGATACAGAAGAAGCAGCCTCTGTACAGGTACCGTCTCTTTCCCCGGAAATGCTAGCAAAACTACCGGCTGTGATGTCCATGCTGTCCGGGATGGGGATCGGCACGCCAACCGCCGAACCCAAAGACGACGACGGCGCGCCAAAAGAAGAGGGACACTCCCCCAAAACCGGTTCCGGCAGCGACGACGCACATCGAAAAGCGCTGCTGCGGGCGCTGCGTCCATATTTAAGCCCCAAAAGAAGAACAGTTGTAGACAGTATGCTGCAGTTAGGAGATTTGACCAAACTTTTTGGCATGGGGCCCAAGAAATAAAAGTTTGAAAGCAGCAAAACTGCATCTTGCGGGGCTGCTGTTTTCAAACCCTATTTTTGACTTCTGTAACATTGAGCACATATTTCCCGAAGCAAAACCAATACAACTGCAAAGAAAGGTATGGTCAAAACGATGTATTCAAAAAATAAAAATACAAATACCGGCGGCTATTCCGACCTGACACCGCCGCCGGGATACGATGGCAGCCGTCTGTTTACAAAACGGGAACGCAGTGACGGCAGAGATGAAAACTTTGTAGTGCATACCCGCCCCATATACAGAGGCAGAGACTTGAGAAACAGAGAATCTGAAGCAAACACAAGTCCACGCAGATCCAGATATGGCGCCGGGCCAAAAGAGGCACAGGCGCCTGATGTAATCTATGATATGGCGCCTGTAGTAGAGGAGCCTGCGCCCTTTTTTTCCGGGCCTGAAGAATTTTTAGCTGAAGAGGAAGAAGTCTTTGCACCCTTGTCAGAAGCGTATCCAGAACAACAGCCTGTCCACGAAACACATGCAAAGACACAAACAGAATCACAGCCTAAAAGCAAACCAGTAGGGTCTGCTCTGCCGGAGCCGCTGGCCGGATTACTGCATGGGCTGGAAAAAGAAGATCTGCTGTTGATTGGGCTGATCATTTTATTATCTGGAGAACAGAACATGGGTGCAGGTGATATTGTACTGCTGCTTGCGCTCCTGCTTCTTACAAAATAATCCACCTTTAACCAATTTTTTGGATCCAATCTGCCGCCCGATCAAATAAAGGCTGATATCCATAAAACTGATCTCTGCTTTTCAGGTCAACGTCATCGGGTATATTCGGTGACAGCGCGAGAAGCAATAAAATTTGTCCCGTGTCGCGCATCGTGCGCGCCTGCAGCATACCACCGCAGCAGCCAGCCACATACTGACATAGCGTCAGCTTTGTGGCGCAACTGGGAATGCTGTCAATCAGTCCATCCAAATCGCTGACACCCACCGGCAGCTTTTCTGTATAGGTAGTCATACGCAGTTCGGGCTCTTCACCATAATTGCAGAGTTTCACTTCAATTTTTCTGCTGGTGGTCAGATCATTGAGTACATAAATCATACACATCAACATTTTAATATAATTGCCAATTCCAACAGCGGAGGGAAGACAGGACTTTCCCTCCGCCTCTTTGTTTAGCACAAAGGTGGTTTCGCAATCCAAGAAATCACAGGCAGACATCATGTCGCGCAGAGCCCTTGCCGTGACAGCCTTTAAATCGAACAAGCCTTCTTCCTCCGGCTTAGAAAAGCGGCTACTGTCAATGCCAGTGATTGCAGACATAAAAGATGAGACTTTCTCTGGTGACTGACCGCCTACCTGCTCTCTGTTTTTATAGTACTGGCAAAAAATGTCGCATTCTCTTTTATTCTGGAACAGATACACTGTAGCAAACCGACGGCCCATAAGCCGTTTAAAAACAGCGGCGGCATAATGAAACCCATGATATCCCTTTAACGGGAAAGTAAGCATCTCCTCAGATGTACAGTCGTAAGCCGCCTCAAAACACAGTGCGTCAAAAGGCGTCATGTGTGAAAACAGCGTTTCTCCCTCTGATAAATGTTTCAGCCGGGAACACGCAGCTGCGTTTCCTTCTGCTACAAACGCACCGTCTGCACACAATACCATCGGTATATTAGAAAAATACATGTCAATTACATCATGCAGCATTAGGTTCCCCTTCCTTTGAATATTTTATTTAAATCTTGCTTTTCCTGCCGCTGGTCGTGTTCGTTTGCCTGGTTACTCTCCAGCTGTGGTATCTCCCGATGGAGGAGGCGGAGCCGAGACATACAAAAAGCTGTGAATATCCCCTTCTTGCAGCGCCGTCTGTACTGCATTGCTTTTTTCCGCATCACTGCCATCCAGAACGGCACGAAGCAAATATGCAGTAAAGCTGCCTTGCAGCCGTTCTGCCACTTCCGCAGCATCTGTGTCATTGGCCTCTGTTAGGTCAATTGCAAGAAATTCTGTTTCAAAAAATAACTTTTCAATATATGGCGCATGCTGAGCAGCCGTATATACTTCTCTGGAAAGGCACACACCTATATCCAACGGAGCACGCTCCCGCAAGCTGCGCACATAGGAAAGCATCGCTTCAATACTTCCGTTGTCTACCGTTTCGTGACTCTCAAATCCCCGAATAAGCAATTCGTCAAATCCAGCATTCGCCAGTTCTTCAGCAACGGCGCAGTCTATCTGCATCTGTTCGGGCGCTGCCTCAATCACCGCGCAAGTCCGCAGGCCGAGCTTTTGTGCCCAGGTTATCGCACCCGTAAGCATATCCAAAGAAATCAGCGTCTCCTTGCTCGGCAGGCGGGAAAACAGCTGTACAGCAGGTGAAGCATAGGTAAGCTTCCCATTACTGTCTGTCACAGCAAAGGAAATCGCATTGTATCCCGCTGTTTTTAGCGCCTGTACACGGCTTTGCATTTCTGCCTTATCGGCACAGCCTGCAAGATCCAAAAAACCGGCGGATACATTTAATAGAGCATCATCGTGGGGTGCCGGGGGTTTTGTGTCTTGGGTATCATTATCACCTGTGGTTTCTACGCTGGGTGGTTCTGATGTATCTATCGGCGCGTTGTCCAACCGGCGCTTTAGATAATTACCCAGCAGCAGAGTCAACGCGATAACTATAAGAGCAAAAAACAA
>CANRVI010000016.1 GCA_947643245.1 uncultured Clostridia bacterium
GCAGGCTGCTAGGGAAGACAATCCCGGCACGGCAAACCAGCGGAGCAGAAACCGGATTTTAGTGACGGCCAGCATTCGACTGATGCTGAGGGCAGCGTTTACCGTTTCCGTAATATACACGCATGCTACGTATCCCCAAATACCAAAACGGGGAACCAATGTTAAAACCAGAATTAGGCTAAGGCCTGCATCCAGTATATTTACTTTCATGCAGTACACTTGCTGCCCCAGTCCCTTTAAAATGGAATCTACCGCAGTGTCCAGGTACATCAGCGGTACCAGGGGCGCAAAGGCGGCAATATAACGCCCTGCCTCACTGCTGCTATAAACACCCATACCTAAAATGTGGGAAAAGGCCAAAAAAATACCGGCGACTCCCATAGAAAACCATAGACTGACACGCACGACCTTAATGCCGATTTCCCGTGCCCGGATGTTGTTATCCGTGGCCAGGCATTCCGATAACTCTGGTACTAGCAGGGAGGCGAATGCGCTGATTACTGAAGAGGGAAAAAAGATTAGGGGGAAGGCCATTCCATGAAGTACACCATAGGAGGTCAGGGCGCCTTGCGGATCAGCACCGCTTTTGCGTAGTCCCGAGGGAATGGCAAGATGCTCAGCGCACAACAAGCCCTGCCGCACATAGGATCCGGCTGCCACTGGAAACGCAATGGAGGCGGCGCGGGACAGCGCTCCCGGTTGTTTTTTATATGGGAGAGAGGCAGCACCGACATTTGCGCATGTTTTTACACCGCGGTCCGTTATGTAAAGGAATATAGCAAGAAGCAGAGAAGCAATTTCAGAAATTGCTGCGCCTCCTACCACGGCGAGACATGCATATTCGATACCCCTTGGGGCGATGATCACGAGTCCGGCAGATACCAGCGCAATTTGTACAAACTGTTCGCAGATGGAAATCGCTGCATTTTTGTAGACCTTGCGCAGCCCAGTGAAGTATCCGGCAAGAGCGGAGGACAGAGATATGGGAACAAGCCCTATACTCAGTAATTGCAGAGAGGGAATCGTCCGAACGTCTCCCAGAACATAGGTTCCTAAAATACCGGACAGCGTAAACAACAAAATACCTGCGAAAAGTCCGAAAAACAAACTGTAGCCGATACAGCCAGCCAATTCTTCTCGAAGTGCGCGGCGCAGCGCTTTCCCACAAATACCATTTTGTTCACATTGTGCCAGACGCTCCGATGTCATGCGTACAGCGGCTAGATTGACACCGGATACAGCCAGAGTAATGGCCAGGGAATATACGCTCATCACAAGCGTGAAAAGTCCCAAGGCTTGGGATCCGATTTTCTGTGCCACAAAGGCGTTGAAGCTAACTCCAATGGCCCGAAGCCCAACTGTTACGGCGGACAGCAGGATGGCGTTTAAGAAATATCTTTGCGATTTACTTGTCTGTTTCATATATATGTAAGCAGGCCGCGGGGCAGGGACGGCTGTGTGCTTTTCCTCCGTCCCTACTATATTCGAGAAAACAAAGAAAGAGAACCACTGCTATTTAGCAGCGGTTCTCTTTCTCTAAAATATCAGGACTAATTTTGTTCGTTCTTTTTGCCGAGGATCACATTGGTGAGAATACCTAGGATCAGTGCGCAGGCCACGGAGGTGAGGGTTACCTTTCCAAAGGTTACTGTGAGTCCTCCAATACCGGAAATTAGGATAACAGAAACAACAAACAGATTTCTGTTTTCTTCCAAATTTACTTTTTGAATCATCTTTAGGCCGCTTACTGCAATAAAGCCATACAAGGCCATGCAAACGCCGCCCATCACACAAGAGGGAATGGAGTTAACAAACACAATAAAGGGGTTTAAAAAGGATACAATCACGGCGCCTATCGCCGCACCCATGATGGTGTAGAGAGAAGCGTTTCTGGTGATCGCAACACAGGCTACAGATTCGCCATAGGTAGTGTTGGGACATCCGCCGAACACGGCACCTACCATAGAACCTACGCCGTCCCCCAACAAGGTTCTGTGCAGCCCAGGATCTTCCAAAAGATCCTTTTCGATAATGGAAGAAATATTTTTATGGTCGGCCAAGTGTTCCGCAAACACAACAAATGCAACGGGAATATAGGCTACAGCAACGCTGCCAAGATATTGAGCGTCCAATTTTCCAAAGCCTTTTACTGCGGTGAGGAAAGTAAAGTCCGGCACAGCAAAGAAGGTTGTCAACGTTACCTTCCCATCTACAAGCAAACGATTGAATATGGAAAAGTCGATTACTTTGAGTGTATCTAAATCCGCTGCATTGCCGATTATGGTTAAAATAGCGGCAAAAGCGTAGCCAGACAGAATTCCGATGATAAAAGGAATCATTTTCACATTTCTCTTTCCGTATGTAGAGCAGAGAATGGTTACAGCCAAGGTGACCAGCCCACACAAAATGGCGATCAAAGGAGATGCGACGGGAAGTTCATCTGCCCCTGCAACATTTCCTTTCATCAGATCCCCCACCGCATTTCCGGCAAGAGAAAGTCCTATCAGCGCTACTGTAGGTCCGATTACGACAGCAGGCATTAGCTTGGATATCCATTTAACGCCTGCAATTTTAATTACAATGGCGATTACCACATAAACAAGGCCGGCAAAAATTGCACCGATGATTAGTCCGAGGTACCCAAGTTCGGGAGAGGACATAGCAATCGCCCCTGCAAATGCAGTGGACATTGGTCCGATAAAGGCGAACGAGGACCCTAAAAATACGGGGCTTCTTCTTTTTGTAAAGAGGATGTACACAAGAGTACCGATTCCTGCGCCAAACAAGGCTGCTCCGGTGCTCATGCCGTTGCCTACAATGACTGGAACGACCAGTGTAGCAGTCATGATTGCAAGCAGCTGCTGCAGGGAAAAGATAATTAGCTGCCCGGTTTTAGGCTTGTCCTGAATGTTGTAGATCAGTTTCATAAAAACTCCATTCCTTGCCGCCGGGGCTGATACGGCCTCCATCGCGGCATAAATTCTATTGAAAGCGGCAGTCGCCGCACATCAATCTTTTTTATTCTGCTTTGGCAAGGCAAACCTGCCATATCCCATCGGTTTCCTGCACCATTACCTGGACAATCTCATCATGGGATGTAGGCACATTTTTTCCTACAAAGTCTGGTTTGATAGGGAGTTCCCGGTGCCCTCTGTCAATAAGCACAGCAAGCTGAATGCTTTTGGGGCGGCCCGCTGTAAATACGGCTTCAATGGCGGCCCGTGCAGTGCGGCCTGTATAAATTACATCGTCTACCAGTACCACTGTTTTTCCTGTGATATCCCCTGTAAACAGTGTATCCGCTGTCACGGTTGTCGTACAGGCGGGTGACAGATCGTCTCTATATCGTGTTATATCCACATATCCCACAGGAACACCGGTTCCTTCAAATTTTTGCATATTTGCTGCCAGTATATTAGAAAGAGGCACGCCCCTTCGTTTGATTCCAATGAGATAAAGCTCGTCGCACCCTTTGTTGCGCTCAATAATTTCATGGGTGACTCTGGCCAGGCTGCGCATCATAGCCGCTTCATCCATTAAAGTTGCTTTAAAAATCACTTTTTAATCATTCCCATTCTTTTCCATAAAAAAAGTCTTGCTCACGGCAAGACTGCAGCACTGGCTGTAAATCTTACCGGCTTCACGGAGCCGCTTAAAAATTTCACCTATGCGTTTCGTTTGTATTCTGTACGCAGTATAGCAGAATTTGTCTGAAATGTAAATAGAATACTGTAAAAAAATGAAATTTAATGTCAGCGATGCTCCTAATTTTGTAAGGACAACACATAGATCCTTAAATATAGAATAAAAGGCCCTTCTATGATGAAACATTTATCATAGAAGGGCCTTTTCGTTTATTTTATCGTTTTGCCGCCTCACAAATCATCCGCGCCGCTGTGTCCACACCAAGGGCAGCCGCATTGAGCATCATATCGTAATTGCGTCGGTCACTCCAATCCCATTCCGTAAAAGTAGCGTAATGGCGGGCACGCCCCTTGTCGGATTTTGTAATCATATCCAACGCCTTCTTTTGGGAATACCCATATTCATCTACCGCACGTTTAATACGATCTTCCATGGATGCGTAAATAAACACTTTTAAAAGATCGTGTCTATCCCGCAAAATAAAGTCTGCACAACGGCCAACGATTACGCAGGGTGAGGCGGCATATTTCTGAATGACCTTTTGCTGCGCCAGAAATACTTGCATTGTTAGGGGTACAGAATTAGTTCCTCCCAGACCCAACATACCGTATGTATAGCTGTTGCCCATGGCAAGATTATACAAAAAGCTGCTGGTAATTTCCTGTTCATTATGTTCTATAAAATCTGAAGAAAGCCCGCTTTCCTTTGCGGCTTCATCAATTAACTCCCTATCATAATACGGAATTTGCAAAAGTCTAGCGACTTCTTTACCTACAGTTCTGCCTCCGCTTCCTAATTCACGGCCAATGGTGATAACACGATTCATAATTAAATCTGCCTTTCTGCAAAGAGCATATGATATATTTGCTATATTTCATGCTCTTGTACAATTATATTTTAGCATATCTTCACAAAGAATGCAATGTCTTTATAAAAAATCCTGTGCCTATATTTTTCAGGCACAGGATTTTTAACGATACATGCAACTGACCAAATGGGAAAGTTCTTCCCGAGAACGGGCAGTGCGTGCCTGGAGGATTATAGCATCCTGCTGCTGGACCGTCATTTTGGCAAAGGCATTCATCGCGGCCGAATTGGCAGCAAGAGATGCAGCAAGAGATACAGGCATGTATCTTTTTTCTTCCAAATAATTATTTATTGACATGATATAACACCTCGTTTTTATACAGCCAAGTTGCCGCAAAGCAACAAAAAATAACTCCATCTTCTTCCACTGCGCCCAGAACATTTTTTGAACAAGTATCGATTTATAATTATTTTACCCACAGGACGGCCTATATTTCGAGGCAATTTTATGTTTTGTCGTTAGCAGCTATTTACATTTTTGCTTTTTTTATATAAAATAAAAGACAGCTATACTAAAAAATAAACGGAGTTTGTCATGAATCTGACCAAAGAAACAAGAGCGCTGGCCGCAGAGGCCGAGGAAGCGCTTGTCGATATTTTTCAAAAAATCGACGAAACAGCACGCCAGCGCACAGAGCAACTTTTAGATATATATCGAGAGGAGCGGGTATCCGAGGCGTTGTTTGCCCCTTCTACAGGATACGGATACGGAGACAGGGGCAGGGATACCATTGACCGAATTGCGGCAAGAGTGCTTGGTGCACCAGCAGGATTTATGCGTCCTTCTATCCTCAGCGGTACTCACGCCCTTACAATCGGCCTGTTCGGTCTGCTGCGACCCGGGGATATTATGCTGTCTATCACCGGCGCTCCGTATGACACCTTACACGGTGTCATTGGCATCACCGGCAAAATGGGAACCGGCAGCCTTGCCGATTTTGGAATTCAGTATGTGCAGTTGGAACTAGGCGCCGACGGCGGCATGGATCTGTCGGCAGTTGGTGCCGCGCTGGAGCAGTATAAGGAAAAAATACGTGTGGTATTCATGCAGCGGTCAAAGGGATATCAAAACCGAAAGACACTTACCGTAGAGGAAATCGGAGAGGCAGCGGCATTTGTCAAAAAACATGCTTCCTGGAATCCCTATGTAGTGTTGGATAACTGCTATGGAGAATTCACCCAGAAAACAGAGCCTTGTGCGCATGGTGTAGACCTTATGATTGGTTCCTTGATCAAAAACCCAGGCGGAGGTCTGGCGGACTGCGGTGGGTATTTGGTAGGAAGCGAAAGGGCGGTTGAATTAGCTTCCTATCGGCTAACCTGCCCGGGGGTAGGTTTGGAAGTCGGAGCGTCTCTCGGACAAAACCGTAATTTGCTTCGTGGGCTGTTTTATGCCCCCCATACCACCGCACAGGCTTTACGGGCAGCGCACCTAGCAGCATATATATTTCAGAAGTTAGGATATTCCGTGAATCCCGGACCTTTTGATCTGCGCAGCGATATCATTCAAACTGTACAGTTGGAACGTGGAGAAGCTCTGGTGGAATTTTGCAGGGGAATCCAGTCTGCGTCGCCTGTAGATGCATATGTTTCTCCAGAACCATGGGATATGCCTGGTTATGACGATCCTGTAGTTATGGCGGCTGGCGCTTTTGTAGGCGGTTCGTCTATTGAACTGTCTGCTGATGGCCCCATGCGCCCGCCTTATCTTGCGTTTCTACAAGGGGGCCTCACCTATGAAAGCGCCCGCTTAGGAATTATGGCGGCCGCCCAGCGCTGCGGTGCAAAAAAATAAAGCCCAGAAAAGATTCGGACTTTATTATTCTGTTACATTTTCTTTTTCCATCGGGGGCCAGCCGCCCGTCGTTCCCTGAAAAAGGCAGTCAGTACTTCGGCGCACGGCTCTTCCATTACACCAAAGGCAATCTGCGGCTTATGATTCACTGGAAAGGAACAAAGATCCATCATACTGCCAAAGACGCCGCTTTTGGGGTCTTTGGCACCGATGATTACCCAAGGCAGGCGAGCGTTGACAATGGCTCCGCCACACATGGGACATGGCTCCAGCGTAACAAACAGTTCGCATTCGGTCAGATGCCATCCGCCTAACACCTGGCAGGCGCTGCGGATAGCGGACAGCTCCGCGTGGGCCGTAGCGTCTCGTTGCTGCTCCCTGCCATTGCCACAGCGGGCAAGAATTTTATTTTCCCGCACAATCACTGCGCCTACGGGAACTTCCCCCTTACGAGCACACGCGGCAGCCTCTTCCAAGGCAATGGCCATATAATACTCATCCCGCTCCCTGTCCCTGTTTATCATATCTGCTCCTACTTTTTTTTTTAGTATACAACACGGCAAAAATCCTGTCAAGTTTCTCTGCAGAAAGGTAAAATCTCATGAACTATGATGCTGTCATTTTTGATTTGGACGGAACGCTCCTCAACACATTGGAGGATTTGGCGGCTAGTGTGAACTATGCTCTGGAAAACGCCGGCCTGCCTGGACGTACTATTGAAGAGGTACGCCAATTTATCGGAGATGGTGTGCGCATGCTGATCGTCCGAGCCGCGTCTCCCGTAGAAAATGCCGATGTCATTCAGTCTATACACCAGTGTTTTATCCGGCATTACAAGGAGAACTGCGAAAATAAAACAAAGCCTTATGAGGGCATTTCAACTCTGCTGGATGCGCTGCATCTCCATGGTATCCCTACCGCAATCGTCTCCAATAAAGCGGATTTTGCTGTCAAAAAATTGGCAGAACAATACTTTCCTGATAAGATTACCCTTGCAGTGGGAGACAGAGAAGGCGTCCCTCGCAAGCCTGCGCCCGACTCTCTTCTGGAAGTGATCCGGCTGCTGGAATGCAGCCGACCTTTGTATGTAGGAGATTCAGACGTGGATGTAATGACCGCCAAAAACGCTGGCGTAAAGGGCGTTTTTGTTACCTGGGGCTTTCGCAGCAGGGAAGATCTGATTCGGGCTGGCGCCGTCTGTCTGGCGGACAGCGCCTCTCAGCTAGCCAAAATGATTTTGCAATCCTAGAGTCAGAAAGGATGTATCGTGCATATTCCAAAATTTACTACAGATAAAGCAGATGTACTTTCGTTTGCTGCCGCTTTGACCGCGCGTACTTATAACGGATATAATCAGGAGCAGTGGCTGTATGTTCCGGATTTTTATACGGAATATCGGTATGTCCTTGGGACCATTGGAAAAAATCCTCTGATCGCCATTGGTGTCAACCCCTCTACGGCGGAACCGAATCGCCTGGACAACACCCTGAAAAGTGTAGAGCGTATTGCCTTTGCGAATGGATATGACAGCTTTATGATGTTTAACGTATATGCGCAGCGGGCCACCGCGCCGGAGGACATGGAACGGACCTGCAACGAATATCTGCATAGAGAGAATTTACGCGCACTGGAATATGTCCTGGAGCTCTGTGCAAATCCTCCCTCTGTTTGGGCCGCTTGGGGAACGATCATCGAAATGCGTTCCTATCTTCCAAAATGTGTTATGGATATGATTTTCCTAGGAGAAAAATATGGTGCGCGCTGGTTTACTGCAGGTGCCCGCTCAAAAAAGGGGGGGCATCCCCATCATCCTCTGTATTTGAAAAAGGATACGCGGTTAGACCCTTTTGATGCCCGCTCTTATTGTGAGAATCTTATACGTAAACATTATCCCTTGGCAAAATAAAGCACAAAATACGTTGACTTTATTCCATATATTGTATATAATTTATACAAATAAATGGAAAGGATCCCTTCGAAAATGAAAAGAACAATTTCATGCTTCCTTGCGGTTATAATGCTCTCCACCATGGTCTTATGCACCGCCGCAGGCAGGGCTGCGTCCCAAGATCCCACTGCTTCGTATATTCCACAAAAAGCAGCTAACGAGGACAGCGGCATCTCACTGTGGTTTGACTACAGCAGCAAGAAAATTAGCAGTGCTGATACGCAAAGCAGTGGAATGGATACTTTTACAGCCTATATGGCAAAAAATGAAATAGAAAACATTCAATTTGTTCTGTACGCCCAGGAGGGCCGCACAGATTTGGATGCGCAGCTCCAACCGTTTACCAACGAGAATGGAGCCGCCATTGATAGTGAATTGTTTATCCAGTACTATCATGACTGTGGTGCAAACGGAATGGTACCAGATGCAATTCCACCGCTTTCGGCATATGGCTCCTTTGACTTGCCAACCGACCGATCTCAGGCTTTTCTCATTAAGTTGAAAACGACCGCAGATACCCCGGAAGGATGGTACTCCGCCCAACTTACAATTCGAAACAGTCAAGGCCAGGAAGTAAAAACAGCAACGGTTTTTGCTTATGTATGGGATTTTGCCTTGTCGGAAGAAACTGCTTGCGCTACAAGTATGAATCTGGACAAAAGTTATCTGCTGCGCGCGCATAAGGGGACGGCTCTTTCAGAAACGGAATTGTATAAAGTATATTATGATTACATGTTGGAAAATCGAGTCTGTGCATACAATCTGCCCTATGAGCTGTATGATACGGAAGCGCTGGAATATATGGACAATCCTCGGGTAACTTCGTATCAATATGCAGTGGATAACGTTGCAATCATGCAGATGCTCTTTATGGATGCTTTCAGTGATCCGGATATGGGTGCTACTCGTTTTGATAAAGCATATTATTTTAGCAATGTTGTGGATGCGGCAAAGCCTGCCGATTTGGAAGCGCTGCGGGAACACTATGACAAAATTGAAAGTCAGGTTGCCCCATATACCCCAGACTATGCTGAAGTTCCCTTCTGGTTTATTTCTACATACATCAATGATATCGATTATCCCACCCCCGCAGGGGAGTCCATTGACCAAATCCAATATTACAGTGACTTTGTGAATTTGTGGTGTTCTAAAACTTTTGCCTTTACCAGTAAAGAAGAACTGTCTGTTCCTGGAGCGAAAGTGCTGCAACCGGAGAAATGGGACAGTATATACGGAACCTTTCAGGAGCGAATGGCTGCAAAGCAGCAAGCGGGACAAAAGGTTTGGTGGTTCATTTCCTGGGATGTTGAGGCACCGTATATCAACTACTATATGCAGACAGACGGTACTGCACAACGCATTCTTTTCTGGCAGCAGTTTGACAACAATGTAGAGGGGTTTCTTTATAATTTTGCAAACTTCTGGATTGCGGATATGGAGAATCCTTATGAAAATACTGTGTCAAACGCCGCATATCCCAACGCTTATGGAGAATCTATTCTATTATATCCCGGTACGAAATATGGCATAGATGGTCCGGTAGGCAGCCTTAGAATGGAAGCTATGCGGGATGGTATTGAAGACTACCAAATGCTCACAATGCTGCAAAATTATAAGGACTCTGCGGCCGCAGGTGTTTTAATTGACCGACTCACCACTGGGATGGTACAATATTCTACAGATGCAGAAAAATATTATTCCGTTCGCAAAGCCTTAGGCGAAGAGGTTGAAGCCGCTGCTAAAATGGACGACTGTGTCCACGAATATACCTGTGCTACCGTTGCTGCTACCTGTACAACGGCCGGCAGCAATACCTATACCTGTAGCCTGTGCAGCCACATTTATACAGAAGAGCTGCCCAAACTGGAGCATGTCTATAAAGATGGTGTATGCACCGAATGCGGTGCGCCGGATCCTGGTGTGACGCCCAGCTACAAAAAGGGAGATGTCGACGGAGATGGCGAAATCACGATTCGAGATATAGGACTTTTGCGTTTGTCCTTGGCAGACAAATACCCGCAAGACGCGCAAATGCGTCTTGTCGGAGATATCGATGAAGACGGAGAGATTACGATCCGGGATGTGGGTATGCTGCGGCTGTATTTGGCTGACAAAATTACTTTGGATTGATGCTTAAAGCAGCGCTGTGCGATGCACAGCGCTGCTTTTTATCATTTTTTGAAAAAACTATTGCATTTTTCAGAAATTTATGCTATACTTTTGAATGCTGATATGCGGCCCGTTGGTCAAGCGGCTAAGACACCGCCCTCTCACGGCGGAAACGGGGGTTCGATTCCCCCACGGGTCACCAGTTCCCGAAAGCTTTGGCTTTCGGGATTTTCTATTATATAGCATTTGAGATACTGCCGTCTCTTTTGCTAGGGGATTTCCTTGACAAACATAGGTAAATATGATAGCATTCTGTAAGAAATATTTTGTAATGCACAAAAGGAGAAGGTCCATGAAAAGAATCCGGAACACTACAGCTTGGTTTTTACTGATTGTTCTAATCATAGGCCTGCTTGCAGGCTGTTCCAAAGAAAAAATTTCTGATGCAGAATCCGACGAATCGGAAACTACTACGGCTGTGCAAACAACTGCTGTGGAAGAGACAACAAAGGTCGAACCCGGGCAAACGCGCCCCATAGCAGATCCTGACGCTCCGTTGGAATATGAAATTAGCTATACCAATGTATATTTATACGAGGTGGGCAGCGGAGCTGCATGGATGCAGGCGATTGCCGAAATTACAAATACAGGAGAGGCAGTCCTTAGCTTGGATACCGCGACTTTCCACGTTAAAAACGATACAGGAGAGACTATTGCCAGCAAAGGGAATGTCCACTCTTATCCCACAATGTTAAACGCAGGGGAAAAAGGATATTTTTACATTGAAACGCCTATTGAGGGTGCAGATGTAAATTCTAAAATGACGCTGGATCCTCAAGTGGAGATTTCTAAGACGAGTTTGACCAAGCATACCTTCGAGGCAGTCGATACAAAACTTTCTACCAACGCGCTGGGGGACTTAACCGTTACCGGAAAGATTGAAAATACCACGGATAAATCATTTAAGACTGTTTATATTGCCACCGTTTTATATGATAAGGATAATCTTCCAATTGGAGTGATTCCTTCAAGCTTGTCTTATTCCCTGCTGGCAGGAGAGACGGCCGAACTGGAATGTTCTGCTTTTGCTCTGCCGGATACGATTGGTAAAGAGGCTGTTGCAAGCTTTACCATATGGGCCTACGCAGTAACAGCTACATAAAATATGAGATACGACCACTTCCTTTTTTAGAGAGATCCATTAAAAAGCTCCTATGGCGCTATTCTGCCACAGGAGCTTCTTTATTTACTCTTATTTAGAAACTTTTTATTTTTCAATCTCTCTATCATATACAATATAACTGTAAATTTCCGTTGTACCGCCTACAGATGCTGTAATAGTGACATATCCGGTAGACTGAAACTGTACAAGTCCATTTTCGCTTACTGCAGCAATACCTGCATTGCTGGATGCGAACGAAGTGGCCGGAATAGATGGCTGCAGCTTATAGGCAGTATTTACCTGATGTATCTGTGGGCCGGATGCATCAGCGTTCACAATACCTCCGCTGGGGAGTACGGTGATGACAATGGCTGATGCACGTTCTTCCTTTTCCGATTTTGCCAAAACCATAGCGGTGCCTGCGCTCTTTCCGGTAATATTTCCTTTTTGATCTACAGATGCTACGGCGGGTTTTGCAGAGCGATATTCTGCATCCGACCACAGACGCTTAAAAGAGCAAGTTTCACCGATTCCTAAGACTTTTCCATTAATAACGGTAGCTGTCTCGTAATCTTCGTCTTTGATGCTTGTTTTTACTATGTCCTGGGGTGTGTTGTCTCCCTCCATATCTGCGTCGGATTTTGCTTTTCTGCATCCGGCTGCCATTAGAAGGACGGCAAAAACAAGCAGCAATGCAAATGATTTTTTCATGTCAATGTTCCCTTTCCTGTCAATTTTTATGTGTATCCACGTTTTTATTCTAAAGCTTCTCCCTGCAGCAATTTGAAGAGCTGCACCTCATCGATTATTGGAATGCCAAGCTGCCTTGCGCGATCCAATTTAGCCCCTGCGGCTTCTCCAGCAACCACATAAGAGGTTTTAGATGACACGCTTCCCGATACCTTTGCGCCTAATTGTTTCAATTTTTCTCCTGCTTCTGCGCGGGACAGCGTGGACAGTGTACCGGTGAGTACGAAGGTCAATCCATGAAGGGAATTGGACACTGCTACATCGGCGTCTGCCGCCATGACGACACCCGCATTGGATAGACGTTGGATCAGCAGCTTCGTTTCGGGGAGGGAAAAGAAATCGATTACAGACTGTGCCATGATTTCACCGATATCCTCCACTTGACACAGTGCTGGCACATCTGCTTCAAACAGCGCATGTATGCTTCCAAACTGCTTGATGATAGATTCTGATGCGGCGATACCGATATGGCGAATACCAAGCCCAAACAGCAACCGTGCTGGCCCGGCCGTGTTGGATTTTTCGATTGCAGCCATTAAGTTGGCTGTGGATTGTGGCCCCATTCGGGGCAGTGCAGCAATCGGCGCGGGGGTCAGTTTATATATATCGGCAGCGCTTTGAATCAACTCGTTTTCGATAAGCAGGTGCACAATTTGTGGTCCCATACCATCGATGCCCATTGCACCTTTAGATGCAAAATGAATCAGACGGCGTTCCAACTGAGCGGGACAGTCGGCATTGATACACCGTGCAGCACCTGCTTCTCCCTCAGCATCTTCTTTATCAAATACAATACTTTCCCCGCAGGAAGGGCAGTGGGAGGGAAACTGAAAAGTTTGTTCGCTGCCGTCTCTTTTACTTATTATACTGCCTGCAATTTCCGGAATGATGTCTCCCGCTTTTCGAACAATAACCGTATCCCCGATGCGGATATCTCGCTGGCGGATGATATCAATATTGTGCAAAGTGGCTCTGGACACAGTCGTGCCAGCCAACTGCACCGGCTCCAGCACTGCATTTGGAGTCAGCACGCCGGTACGGCCTACTTGCACCGCAATATCCAAAAGCTTTGTTTCCTTTTCTTCCGGCGGATATTTATAAGCTGCCGCCCACTTGGGCGTGCTGCTGGTTTCTCCCAACATTTCTCGCTGCGAGAGGGCATCTATTTTGATCACGGCACCATCAATCCCGCAGGGGAGCGTCCCACGGCTGTTGCCAAGCTTTTCGATTGCTGCAAGAATCTCTGTGTCCTTTGTAGTGGTGCAGAGAATGTCTACAGTATGAAAGCCGAGCGCTTGCATCCGTTCTATGGTTTCTCTGTGTGATTTTGGTGCGTGGCCGTCTTCATACAGGCTGCCGGATTGAAAATTAAACACAAAAATATCCAGTTTCCGTTTTGCCGTCTCTTCCGGATCCAGCTGTCGAAGTGAGCCTGCTGCTGCATTGCGTGGATTCGCCAGCATTTTTTCTCCAGCAGCTTCTTTTTCTTCATTTAGCTTGGAAAACACATCTCTTGGCATATATACTTCGCCTCGTACCGTCAGGGACAGTGGCTCGGCTAGCTGCTGTGGGATAGAGGCGATTGTACGGATATTGGCTGTCACATCTTCACCAATTATACCGTCTCCGCGGGTTGCGCCTAGAATTAACTCCCCTTTTTCATAGGTTAGGCTGACAGAAAGCCCATCAATTTTTGGTTCTACGGTATAGAAAATTTCTTCGTCGACTTCTGCAAGCTGCTGTCTAGATTTGTCTAAAAAGGCGGTTAGCTCTTCAATGGAGAATACATCGGCCAGAGAATCCATTTTTACCAGATGTGTAACTTTTTTCAGCCGTTCGCTTGCCCGCCCTCCCACTTTGTGGGTGGGCGAGGATGGGCTGTCAAATTGGGGAAATTCTGCTTCCAGCTCCCCAAGCCGGCGAAACAGCATATCATAATCAAAGTCGGAAATTTCTGAGGCGTCCAGTTCATAATATAACTTAGAATGATGTCGAATTTCCTTGCGCAGCCGGGTGATTTCCCGTTTCGCGGTTTTTTCATCCATATATTATTATGCCCATGCCTTTCTCTTGCGTATGCCCCTATGTTTTGTTACAGGGCGTTGGTCCTATTTTATACAAATATAAAATTATTATATCATGCCGCAAAAATGAAAACAAGATTTTTTTCATTTTCTATTGACAAAGTAAAGCACACAGAATATAATGAACATATGAACACTTATTCATTTGTTGAGGGGAGAGAGTATGGAAAAAGAAACAGATGCAATGCATGGCGACGACTTTGCTATTGTGCGGGAAAAGCTGCCGGATGAAGAAGTGCTGTACGATCTAGCGGAACTGTATAAGATTTTTGGCGATACTACCCGCGTGAAACTTTTATGTATTCTTTTTGAGGGGGAAATGTGCGTGCAGCACCTGGCGGAGCTTTTGCAGGTATCTCAATCAGCAGTGTCGCATCAGCTGCGTATTTTAAAAGGAGCCAGACTTGTGAAATACAGGAGGGACGGTAAGACAGTATATTATGCATTGGCAGACGACCATGTCCGTGAGATTATCGAGTGCGGTATGGAACATATTACAGAATAGCAAGGGAATAAGTCTGAAAGATGAGAAACTATAGAAATTAAATCTGCTTCTTTCAGGCACAAACCCAGAGAAAGGAATGGTTATCAAAATGATTAAAACATTTAAATTAACAGAATTGGACTGTCCGGTATGCGCAAATAAAATGCAGGTGGCAGTGGCGAAAATAGACGGTGTATCCCAGGCGCGGGTAGACTTTTTGGTCATGAAGCTTACCATTGAAGCCGAGGAGAAGGACTTTCCCAGAATTTTGAAGCAGGCCGGCAAGGTTGTGCGTAAGGTGGAGCCGGACTGTGAATTGATTGAAATATAAGTGGGAGGCATCGTTATGCGGTTTACACGTTCTCAGAAAAAACGTCTGATAGCTATCATAGCAGGTGTGGCTCTTTTTCTTATTGGCGGTGTTCTTTCGTTGAGTGATGCGGATATGGCAGCCGCAATCCTCTTTATTGCCGCCGGCGTTTTTGCCGGCGCGACGTGTGTGATCCAGGCAGTACGGGGCATTTTGGCGGGAGACTTCTTTGATGAAAATATGCTGATGACCATTGCGGCAATCGGCGCAGTATTATTAGGGGAATATCCCGAGTGCGCTGCAATTATGATTTTGTATCAGGTGGGGGAATTATTTCAGTCTATCGCGGTGGGCAGATCGCGCCGGGCAATCAGTGCATTAAGCAATCTGTATCCGGACACGGCGGAGTTGTTGGGTGAGGACGGTAAGTTTCAGACAGTCCCAACTATGGAGCTTGCAGTGGGTGATACCATCCGCATTGCCCCTGGGGGAAGAATTCCGGCGGATTGTGAGATTTTATCTGGGAACACCGCCATCGACACCTCTCCTGTGACCGGAGAAAGTATGCCTAGAGATGCAGGTCCAGGAGAGACTGTGTATTCCGGATGCCTGAACAAAAACGGGATGATTCAGGCTAAGGTTCTTCGGCCCGTGCAGGATAGCGCAGCTGGGCGGATCATGAAGCTTACGGAGACGGCGGGGGAGCGGAAAACCCGCTCCGAGGCGTTTATCACCCGATTTGCAAAAATTTATACGCCTGCGGTAACAGGGATTGCCGCCGCCATTGCGTTTTTGGTTCCGCTGGTAATCTGTTTGGCAGATGGAACTCCTTACGGAAATATTTTTCCGGATTGGGGCAGACGCGCATTATCTATGCTGGTAATTTCCTGTCCCTGCGCGTTGGTTATTTCGGTTCCACTGGGTTATTTTTGCGGCCTTGGAAACGCGTCAAAAAATGGGGTGTTGATTAAAGGAAGCGCTTTTTTAGATACAATGGCAGCTGTAGATATTGCTGTATTTGATAAGACGGGTACTCTCACTATGGGTACGCTGACAGTGGAAAATGTACGCACAGAAGGAGATATTACGGAAAGTCAGCTGCTTTCTATTGCGGCCGCGGCTGAACAGCATTCTTCACATCCCATCGCAAAGGCGATTTGCGCTGCGGCAGGTGACTTCGTACAAACGATATCGGTACAGGAGACTGCCGGCACGGGTGTTGAGGCGATTCTGTCGGATGGACGTACCGTTCGGGTGGGGCGGCCACAGACGGATGCAGCACACACAACAGCGGTGCAGGTGTGTATAAATGGCTGCCCAGCGGGGACTATTTTATTTGCCGATGTTGTAAATCCTACAGCAAAGGAGGCGCTTCATCAGTTGAAAACTGCTGGTGTAGAGCAAACGGCGATTCTGACGGGAGATAATGCCCAGGCAGCCGGTCGTGTAAAGGAATCGGTA
>CANRVI010000017.1 GCA_947643245.1 uncultured Clostridia bacterium
GGTCATGTCCGTCTCCCCCAACACGACCTATGAAGTATATGGTGAGCCCCGCCGCTCTGGCGGCGGCCGCCACCGGATTTGGGTTAGGGCCGGCGGTAGTTTTTCCGTCGGTAAACATGACCATTACCTTTGCATTGGTAGAGGTTGGGTCAAACAGCGCCATTGCCTGGGTAAAGGCGTCCGCATGATTTGTTGAGCCCCCGGCGCTCAGACTGTTTACTGCTGCCTTTAAGGTGGCTACAGAAGTGATTAGCTGGGTGTTCTGCACAGCGGTGTCGGCAAAGCTCACGATACCAATTCTACTGCCGGATCCTATGGTTCCATCCGGCGTGCCGTCGGTGGCTTCATCGATAATATCGATAAATGTGTCGGCGCCTGCTTTCATATTGGTAAGGGGGGTGCCCGCCATACTGCCGGATCGGTCCAAAATCAAAACGATATCCGTAGGATTGCTGCTGATATCCGGGGAGGCGGCCAGCGCCAGGGTGACGCGCAGAGAGCCGCAGCAGTCGATTTGATTTATGCTGATAGATTTATTTGCATTGGTTAATCCCATTTAAATTTCCATTCCTTTCTATACTATTTTGCGGGGGCGTCCCCTGCAAAATAGCGTGTGACAAGGTATTATTGCAGGGCTGCCTTGTTTTCACACGATGTTCCTTGATTTTCAGACTGCTTTTTTGCAGTCTTGTTGTCATCATATGCTGCCGCGCATGCACAGTGTACCCCCCTTTTCCTTTCACGTAGTCTGATTTTTTTATTTCTTCGTTAAAATACAAAAATGGGCAGCTATCCGTAATGGAAAACTGCCGGATAATTATTTGGCATAATTCTTATACGGCGCCGCCTGGACAGGCAATAATTGCCTCGCGTTACTCCATAGGCTCGGCATACCGCCGTCCATTAGGATGTGTACGTTTCTGCCTCGACTTTTGCGGTGTTTTGTGCTATACTATATGAAAAGTATTGAATTGTTCGTGGGGAGGAAAAGCTTATGCAATTGTTGCTAATAGTATTAAACAAAACGGAAAAACTTAGTCCACTGCTAGATGCCTGGATGGAGCAGGGAATCGGCGGAGCCACTGTATTGAAAAGTTCGGGGATGGTACATATTCTGGCAAAAAATATAGAGCAGTATCCGATTGTGGGATCCTTGCGGCGACTACTGGGAGATATGGACGAGCGCAAAGACAGCCGCACGATTTTTATGGCTTTGCAGGATGAAAAAATCGAGGCTGCAAAAGCGGTGGTCCGCACAATAGTAGGGGATCTTTCCCAGCCGGACACTGCCGTTATGTTTACCTTGCCGGTGCTATCCGCGGAAGGGGTGGACCTGCTTTGACCTTTACGATCTTATTTTATCTGTCTGTTATCCTGTTTGCCGGACTGATTATGGGCCGAATGGTGAAGCTGATCCGTTTGCCCAATGTGACCGGATATTTGCTGGCGGGACTACTGTTGGGTCCGTGTGTGCTGGGGCTTCTGCCTGCCGGATTTGTGCATGAAATGGAGCTGGTTTCCGAAATGGCGCTGGCGCTGATCGCGCTGACCATCGGTGCGGAATTTGACTTTTCTTACCTGAAAAAAGTGGGGATTGCGCCGTTGGTTATCGCCTTGCTGGAGGCTTTTGGTGCTATGATTTTGGTGTGCGCGGTGCTGCTGGCTTTGGGATTTGGTATAGAAGTCTCTCTGCTGCTGGGCGCAATTGCTTCTGCCACTGCGCCTGCCGCTACTGTGATGGTGGTAAAGCAGTATAGGGCAAAAGGGCCGGTTACGGAAACCCTTCTCAGTGTAGTGGCGCTGGACGACGCAGTGGCGCTGATTGCGTTCGGAATTGCCATGGCTGTTGTGAATACCCTGCAGCATCCCGGAGAGATATCTATCGCATGGGCTGTGGCAAAACCCTTTGTGGAGATACTGGGTTCTGCGGGAGTTGGGATTGTTTTGGGGCTTTTGTTCCGAATTCCCCTGCGGTTTTTCAAAAAATCTTCCAACCGGTTGATTATTACCCTGGCGTTCACCTTTATGGGAACGTCGCTGGCGACGATGCTCGGGCTTTCCTCTTTGCTGTTGTGCATGTTTATGGGGGCCACGCTGATCAATTTGTGTCCGGACGGCGCAGATATACTGGACATTGCCGATACGGTTACACCGCCAATTTTTCTCATGTTTTTCGTAATATCCGGAGCGGAATTAAATCTGTTTATTCTACCTAAAATCGGATTGCTTGGCGTTGCATATATCTTGGCCCGGGTGGCGGGAAAAATTGGCGGCGCTTCCCTGGGAGCGGTAATTGCCCGCTCCAAAACTACAGTACGAAAGTATATTGGTTTCACCCTGATCCCACAGGCAGGAGTAGCCATCGGTCTTTCCCTTATGGCGGCTAAGGTTCTGCCGGATATCGGCGAGACGATTCAGGCGGTGATTCTCTGCGGTACCTTTGTATATGAACTGATTGGCCCTGTATGTACCAAACTGGCCCTTACCGGAGCGGGAGAAATTCAGTGTGTGCCTAAAAAAGAAAAAGAATCTACAGGAGTGTCTATATGAATCTACTGCTGCACACTTGCTGCGCACCGTGCTCTATTAAATGTATTGAAACGCTGCGCGGCGAGGGAATAGAGCCCCATTTATACTGGTTTAATCCCAATATCCATCCTTTTACCGAATACCGCAGCCGCAGGGATACCCTTGCGTCATACGCGGCGTCTATTGAAGTACCTCTGCATATAGATGACACCTACGGCTTGCGTTCTTTTGTGGCTGCTGTGTCCCCGGACTTTGAAAGGCGTTGCACATATTGCTACAGCGTTCGGATGACCTCCGCCGCCCGCTATGCGGCAGAGCACGGATACGATGGGTTTACTACGACGTTGCTTGTCAGCCCTTATCAGAATCACGAGGGCATTTGCGAAGCGGCTCGGCGAGCCGGCGATGAATATGGTGTAGCGTTTGTATATCGGGATTTCCGGCCGTATTTTCGAGAGGGGCAGCAGGCGGCTAGAGAATTGGGACTGTATATGCAAAAGTATTGCGGCTGTATTTTCAGCGAAGAGGAACGTTACCGGAAGAAAAAGAAATAGTGGAAGCCCCCTCCAACCGAGGGGGGCTTTTTTCATCATCTGCTGCCTATTTCCATGTGTGCAACATAGCAAGCGGGAAAAGAAAAATGTGATATTTTTCCCGTTTTCTTGACAGAACGTGTGTTTTTTGCTATCATAACTTTGTATAATTAAATGATAAAGGATGTGAATAATATGGCGTTCATCGACCGAGTAAAATTTGATGGACTGGCCTCCCGGGACTGGCTGGTGTATAAACATCCTAGTGAAGAGCTTTCCTGGGGCACACAGCTGATTGTTGGTGAAGGACAGGTCGCCCTTTTTGTCAAGCATGGACAGATATGCGATGTTTTTACCCCTGGCACATATACGCTGTCTACGGAGAACCTCCCCATTTTGCGGGGGCTTATTAACCTCCCGTTTGGCAGGAAAACTCCGTTTACCGCCGAGATATTCTATATCAATACAGTTACTAAGCTGGATATGATGTGGGGCACCTCCGATCCAATTCAGCTTGTGGATCCCAAATACTATACCCGCCTTCGGGTACGCGCCTTTGGGCAGTTTGGTATGAAGATCAGCGATCACGTGCTGTTTATGCGGGAGCTTATCGGCGCAATGAATCCGTTGGATATTGTTAAATTTCAAAAGGTCACCGATTATTTCAAAGGAATTTTGGTTACCAAAGTTAAATCGATTATCTCTGATCTGATGATCAATCAAAAAATTTCCGCCTTGGAAATTACCCCTATGCTGGAGGAAGTTTCTGAAAAAGTAGAGGCTCAGTTGGAAGCGGACTTTGCGGAGTTTGGCCTGTCACTTACGAAATTTTTTATCAAGTCTATAAATTTCCCTGATGAAGATTTTGAACAGATCAACAAGATTCTGGAAAACAGAGCGGAATTTGAAATTATGGGCGATAACCGGTATGCTACCATGCGCTCCTTTGATGTATATGAAGGAGCGGCTACAAATCAGGGCGGCGTTGCCGGGGCGTTTGTAGCCGGCGGTATTGGACTGGGCGCTGCCGGGGCCATTGCCAAAAGTGTTCAAAACGATTTACAGCCGGCGGTTGGCGGAAAGTATTGCTCTTCCTGCCATGCACAAAACAAAGCAGATGCGGCGTTCTGCAGTGGATGCGGCAAAAATCTTGCCTCGCAGGAAGAGGGCGTTGTTTGTTCCTTCTGTGGCAAGAGCGCGGCGGCAGGCTCGAAATTTTGTCCCTCCTGCGGCCGGGATATCAGTGAAAAGACTTGTGCAAAATGTGGGGCAAGGCTCACTTACGACGCAAAGTTTTGCAATCAATGCGGCAATGCAGCAGCAGAGACAGCGCCTGTTTGTGGAGGATGCGGCGCAAAACTGACGCCCGGCGCTAAGTTTTGTGTGGAATGCGGAAAGCAGGTGAACAGTGATGCGTAAAAAAGGTTTTACAAAGGGATCGGCAGTAGCTTTGTTTCTGTCCCTGTTTTTGACGGGAATCGTCTTGTTCTGGATCTTTGCGATATGTCACCTGCAGAGACATGCTTTATTTGTACCGGCGTTGGTGTTCGTGCTTATAAACCTAGCGGCGATTACCTTTATTTCTGCGGGCGGATCCTGGTTATCTGAGAAAATGGGAATCGCCTTTTACGGAGGTCTTTGTACCGCCACGGTTTTTTATACCTTGGCACAGTTTATTCACTTTATAGTTGCCATGAGTACGCTCATATCTGTCGGAGGATATATTCTGTATCATTTAATTGTGTTTTTCTTCTACCTTTTAATCGCCTTGCCTATCGGTATTTTTGGTGCCGGCAGAGGAAAAACCAACTCTCGCTGAATTTAGATAAGCAGGCGAGATTATACTTATGCCTGAACGATTTGTGCCGCCGCAGGCGGCAGAATGGAGATTTTATAATGAAAGATAACAAATGTCCGCAGTGTGGGGCTTCTGTCGATGCCGCCGCAAGAGAATGTAAATACTGCGGTGAACCCATAACCCCTACAGTACAGCAGCCCGCATATCAGCAGCCCTCACAGCCGCAGCAGATGTATCGCGCCCCGCATCCAAATGGGAATGGAATCAATCCGGCGTGGCCTATCAAAAGCAAAATTGTGGCTGGTGTACTGGCTATTCTTTTAGGAGGCATTGGAATTCACAAGTTTTATTTGGGTCAGGCAGGGATTGGCATTATTTATCTGCTGTTTTGCTGGACAGGGATCCCAGCCTTTGTAGGATTTATTGAGGGCCTTGTTTACTTGTGCTCCAACGATCATAACTTCCAGGTGAAAAACCGTGTTCGGTTACAGTGAAAAAGTCCCCGTATTAGTACGGGGACTTTTTATTATTTAGCGGTTCCTTCTTACTTATTGCTGCGGCAGCAATGATTCTGCTGTATATACGCCCGGACCAGGATCGGATATGCCTAAATCCTTCAACAAAGCAACAATGTTCTCGTCTGCATCCACCACAATAAGGTATTTGTATCGTTCTAACTGTTCCTGCAGCTGTGCAACTGTAGGGACGCTGTATAAATACGATATTTCGCTGGATAACAGTTTGTACCGCATACAGTGTATGATGAACTCTCCGTCTCCTATTGATGCAGGACAGTAGACTGCTGCGGAGGGAACTTCCCACCAGGACAAAGCTGCGTCTACCTGGGATACACGAGATTCGGGATATGTATAGGTTGTGTTGAGCCGGATTGCATCCCGTTGTATAAAGATGGAAAGAGCGACAGGAAACAGTAGCAAACAGGCAAGAATGCTTCTTGGCAGCGTACTGCTGCTTTCTATCAGCACATACGTCATGCACAGAACAAAAGGTACGAGCAGATACAATAAAATGGTGTAGACATATCGGTCAAAGGATGCGAGATACAGTGCCTCATCTTTAGGCATAGAAAAGAGATACATTATTAAAAGCCCGCCAGCATATATGGTATAGATTCCGTCAATAGCAAGTAAAGTTCCTGCCAGGAGGCCTATGCGTTTTTTTATAAAAAGCGCATGCAATACGATAGCCAAAAACAATGCAATATTTAGGATCAGCATTATTGTCAGTGTGGGATTTTCAGAAAAGTCAAAGACACGATGGAGAAAGCTTTGGATGATATTCTGAATATCTTCTGGGCTTTTTTGCGCAAATATCTCACCGTAATGTTCTGCAGACATCGTGTGCTTGTGTACGACAGACGATGTTTGCTGAAAAACATATGCCACATGACGGGACCACACAAGCTGTGTAAAGGCTGGAACCACAGCGTGCAGCAAGACCATCACAAGGGTTTTCTTTCTTTCTTTCTTTCTGCGTCTGCAATAAAGACATAAAAGGAGAATAAATTGAATCAGAACAAAGAATAGCCCCGTATTTTTTATCAGAAGCGTCGCTATAGAAACGGGCAGCGTAAGCAGCGCAGCTTTTGCCGGTTGTTCCCAGTAGTAGAGGGCAATTGCTGCCATACCTGCAGCCATGGCAGGTAGAAGAGTGTCTACCAGAAGGGAATATATATCCACGTTACAGGTCAGAATCAAAAGAAAGGTTCCTGTAAGAGAAAGAAATATACACAGTACCTTTGGAATAAAGCTTTTTTTATTTTCTGTATTCGTTTTGGGAAGAAAAGCAAATATGGGAAGAATCGATGCAGCCGTCATTGCGGCCTGCGTAAAAATTACGATATTTTCGCGATACCCTGTAAATTTGGAAATATAGTATAAAAACAGGGCGCTGCCTGGCGGATACGACTGAAAAGTAATGTATGTATTTGTAAAGTTCGGCATTTGATCGTCTTGCACCATCTGCTTAACAATCAAGCCCCAATGGGAGAAATTGTCGTAGTGCACCAGTCTGCCATTTCGAAATAGAACGGCACAGATACAAATGCAAAGAAAAAATAGAATGGTTCCAGGCGTTGCTAGCTTTGGAAGAAGGGCAGCGATTCGGCTAGGCCGTATAAGCTCGACTAACAGTGCGGCAAGCCCCCCAAAAAGGATCACCCACGCTACAAGTGGAAGAATATTCAGCAAGCCTGCAATGAATAACAGACAGATTACGCTGGAGACAGTAAGAATTGGAATAAATTCCGTTGCAATATTTGCTTTACGTGCTAGAAACAGCATATATCCTAGAAAGGATAAAATTAGCAATACTATATGAAAAACCGTCATTTTTTACCTTTATTACCCTTTCATATTCGTGGCTTATTTTTAAAACATACTATTTTATTATACACTATTGCACCTGTCTTTTCAATAGTGTATAATATATTACATAATATAAAGCGAATTGTGAAGGGACAGGCCGATGATCATGGTTGTTATTCCGGCATATAAGCCGGAAGAGGGTATGCTCCAGGTGGTAGCCGGGATTTTGGAACATACGGAATACGGCGTTTTGGTGGTAGACGACGGCAGCGGAGAAGCATATGCTTCTATTTTTGAAAAACTGCCGGAGCAGGTCACGATGCTGCGGCATGATGCCAATCGAGGCAAAGGGGCAGCGCTGAAAACGGCGTTTGCATATATAGCGGAGCATAAAGAATGTACAGGGGTCATCACTGCCGACGCGGACGGACAGCATCTTGTACGAGACATTGCTCGGGTGGGGGATGCCCTTTTGCAAGAGCCGGATGCACTGATTTTAGGTTCCAGAGAATTTGTAGGGAAGGTTCCGGCAAGAAGTCGGTTTGGCAATACACTTACCCGTTTTGTATTTCGTATATCTTCTGGAGCCAAAGTTTACGATACCCAGACAGGACTGCGTGCGTTTGGAAGTCGGTGGATTTCAGAAATGTTGGACATTGAGGGCCAACGCTACGAGTATGAAATGAATATGCTGCTGTACTGTGCGAAAAAGAAGGTGCAGATCCGGGAAATTCCGATTCAAACGGTATATGAAAACAACAACAGTGGTTCTCACTTCCACCCAATTCGAGATTCTGTCAAAATTTATGGAGTGATCCTCAAATTCGTTTCTTCATCCCTTGCGGCCTTTGTAATCGATTACCTGTTGGTTCTTTTGGTGCGGTACTTGACAAGAGGGCTTGGAGAGTCCCTGTCGCTGCTGGTCAGTGTGGTTAGCGCTAGGGTAGTAAGCTCCCTTTGCAATTATCATATGAACCGCAGATTTGTTTTTGCACAGGGAACAAAAACGAGCATTGTAAAGTATTATATTGTTGCCGTTGCGCTGTTGCTTTTGAACTACGGATTTTTATGGGTATGCAATGTTGCATTGCCTATTCCATTGGCAGTAGCAAAAATTTTTGCGGAGCTTGTACTATATCCCCTCAGCTACGTCTTGCAGCGCAAATTTGTTTTTACAAAAGAATGAAAATGCAATAAAAAGCCTTTCTCTTTTGAGAAAGGCTTTTTTACAGATTAATATGCAGAAAAATAGAAGTCTGCGTATATCTCAACCCTCTTCGAGGGGAACTTCATTATTCGGCGAACCACCTTATATTCTTGCAACACCACTGTCCCGAGCAGCTTTTGCAACAGCTTCTGCTACAGCTGTGCTTACAGACTTATCCAGCGCGGAAGGAATAATATAGTCTGCTCTCAGCTCACTTTCCGGAATGCTGTTTGCAATGGCGTATGCAGCGGCAATCTTCATTTCATCGTTAATGTCAGATGCACGAACATCCAGCGCACCCCGGAAAATACCTGGGAACGCCAGCACGTTGTTGATCTGATTGGGGAAGTCGCTGCGGCCTGTGCCTACAATCGCAGCGCCTGCTTCTTTTGCGATGTCCGGCATGATTTCCGGTGTGGGATTGGCCATAGGGAACAGAATAGGATTCTCGTTCATGCTAGCCACCATTTCTGCAGTTACGCAACCCGGCGCAGATACGCCGATGAATACGTCCGCGCCAACCAGTACTTCGGCCAGCGTTCCTTTTTTGCATTGCAGATTGGTGATTTCAGCCATTTCTTCTTTTTCTTTATTAAGGCCTTCCCGTCCCTTGTAGATAGCGCCCTGACGGTCGCACAGGATTACATTTTTCAGCCCCATGGAGATCAGCAGTCGGATAATGGCAATCCCGGCAGCACCGGCGCCGCTGGTAACAACCGTAATATCCTCCAGTTTCTTGCCGCACAACTTCAATGCGTTAATCATAGCAGCCAGCGTTACCACAGCAGTACCGTGCTGGTCATCGTGGAAAATGGGAATATCGCAGCATTCTTTCAGTCTGCGCTCAATTTCAAAACAACGGGGCGCAGAGATATCCTCTAGGTTGACGCCTCCAAAACTGCCAGCAATCAACTGTACGGTTTTTACAATTTCGTCTACATCCTTGGAGCGCACACACAGCGGAAACGCGTCTACATCTCCAAAAGCTTTGAACAAGGCGCATTTGCCTTCCATAACAGGCATGCCGGCTTCCGGTCCGATGTCTCCAAGACCCAAAACAGCGGTACCGTCTGTTACAACCGCTACCAGATTTGCCCGGCGCGTCAGGTTGTAGCTTTGCTCCACATCTTTTTGAATTTCCAGGCAGGGCTGGGCAACGCCGGGTGTATATGCCAGAGACAAATCGTCTCGGGTTTCCAGGGGCGCGCGGCAGACCACTTCAATTTTGCCTTTCCAATCGGCGTGTTTTTTCAGTGATTCTTTTGCGTAATCCATTTTTTATTCTCCTTAAAAATATATAAATAATTCTTTATGTAAGGGCTTTTCCTGCCTCTTAAATATCCAGTGAGTCAATGACAGAGCGCAGGGCAGCGGCGCTTTGTTCCATTTGCTTTTGCTCCGGCGCCGTCAGGGGAGATACGATTGACTGGGAAATGCCATGCGCGCCTACCACAAAGGGGATACTCAAGCATACATCGCTCAGCCCATATTGCCCCTCTATCAGACTAGATACCGTCAGAACAGAGTCGGTGTCCCGGATAATGCAGGCACAAATACGGGAAACGGCCAAAGAGATGGCATAATAGGTGGCGCCCTTGTTTGCAATGACCTTTGCACCGGCAGTACGTACGTCGTCTTCTATTTCCAGCAGCTCCGCTTTGCCGCAGCGGTTATGCTCACTGCAGATTTCTAGGCAGTATTTGTCCATGGGAATACCGCCGATAGTGGCCAGTGACCAGGGAATCACAGAAGAGTCTCCATGCTCGCCCAGCACATATGCGTGGACGTTTTTGGGATTAAGCCCTACATGCTCTGCCAGACGGGAGCGCAGCCGTGCGGAGTCCAGCGTTGTGCCGGAGCCGATTACCTGAGAGGTTTTCAGTCCAGATGTTTTTATAATTGCATATGTAATAATATCTACAGGGTTGCTTACCACAACATACACTGCGTTCGGCGCATAGGGAATCACCTGCGGCATCACCTGCTTGACAATATTTACGTTTCCCTGGGCAAGGTCAATCCGGGACTGCCCAGGCTTTCTTGCGGCGCCCACGGTGACAATCACGATATCGGCGTCTTTGGCATTTTCGTATTGCCCCGCATAAATATTTACCGGCGGACAGAAGGCGGTGCCTTGTATGATATCCATGGCTTCTCCCTTGGCCTTATCGTAATTTACGTCGATAAGAACAATCTCAGACGCCAGTCCTTGCACTGTAAGCGTATATGCGATGGAAGCGCCAACATTGCCTGCGCCAAGTATTACAATTTTCTTTCCTTTGTTTGCCATTATATTCCTCAATTCATAATTTTATTCCAAATTACCCCATTATAATCTATTATACACTTTCTAACTCAAAAATGATAGAAGAAATTTCACAAAATATATACGAAAACCCCGCAAAAAATTTGTTTATTATGGTCACCAAACTATTTGGACTTTGCATACATTTTATACTTGTAGCAATGTAATGTTCTAAAGCGATATAGCATAATAAAAGCCTGAAATTGCTGGTTTTTTGCAAAAAAGACTGTATTTAAGCAATTTGCACAAAAAAATATTTCGACAAAATAAATTTTTTATTTTGAAAATCGGTTGCATGATCCAACATTATCCATTATAATTACATCGAACAGTGGCGTTGGCTTAGGAAAACGAAGTAAAAATGAAGAGGTGATAGTATCATGAAACGTACCATAGCAAGCCTGCTTGCAGCAGTTTTACTGATGTCAGCCGGGCTGCCAATTTCCGCGTTCAGTGATGAAGGTGTGGCCGTTTCAGAGACGATTGCTGGAAATGGAGCAATTGAAGTCTCGCTGGGACAGGCTATTCCGGTAAAAGGAATGGTTTCCTTTAATGTAACGCTTTCTAAGGAAAGTGGTACTACCATCGGGAACCAGACAATCGCTCTGTCTAATGAGACGGGGGAGACATCTCAGCGGACGGCCAGGTTTGACAACCTTGCCGGAGGAAGATATACCCTAACGGCAGAAAGCGACGGGTATCGCACCTTTACGCAGACCGTTGACGTAGAGGAAGGCTATACCTACAAGCTAAATGTCAGCAACGGATTTCTTGAGGGGTATACCTATCAGAAGAATGACGTGCATCCAGGTGTTCTGCTTGCAGGCGATCTGGATGGAAACGCAAAGGTTGATGCTGCAGACGCAAAGCTGCTGGTGGGTTCCATGGATCAGAACAGCCGGCGTGACCTCAATGGAGACGGCGTAGTTACGCTGGCGGACCTGCAGATGCTGACGGCAAGCATGGAAGAAGACAGAGACCTTACCGCCACTGTAAAGCCAACGATTTCTTCTTCCCTGATTTCCCTGGAAAAAGACCCAAACACTGCTGTGACAGGTGCATTGGAAAGCCTGATTGATGGGAAAGATAGCGTAACACTGGCGCCTGCAAACGGAAGTGAAATTTCAGACAAAGCGCCTGTTGTTTTGAATTTTGACTTTTCAAAGTCAGTGAAAAATACAAAAATGGAAGGACTCTCCCTGAAAACCGGGGACGACTCCATTGCAAACGGCATTGTTCAAGTAACTTATATAAATGAAAATGGGGAAGAAGTTACGGTTGATCTTCCGATACAATCAGAGAGAATCCAGTTTTTGCTGGCTTCCAATGTACAGGTGAATAAAGAAGCGGACGGAACTTTGGTTGTGGATTTCGGCGAAAAGGTTGCTGTTAAAAAAGTGACGCTTACCATTAATAAGATGGAAAAAAACAACAATCTGGCAGAAATCTCCAAAGTGGAATTTTTGAACGACATGGACACACGCATTCCGCCTCCGACCATGGATATTCCGGAAAATGTAACGGCCCAGGCTGGAAGCGCCGCGTTTACTGTTACTTGGAGTCCGTGCAACAATGTTACCGGTTATGAGGTGCTGATTTCTGGCAACACAAAAGAAGGATTTGCTAAGGAAGTGAAATCTGTATCCACGAATACGTTGGAAGTGACCTCTATTTCCAATAACAAGCTGGTGAATGGAGAGACATACAACATTCAGGTGCAGTCCGTCAATGGCGACTGGGAAAGCGGATATTCCAAGGAGATTCAAGTCACACCCAAACCAAACAAGAAACCGGACGCGCCGGATAATCTTTCTTTGCGAGGTGCTTATCTTAGCATTTCTGCAAGCTGGAAGGATATGGACGACACCGATTCATATAACCTGTATTACCGGGAATATGAAAGCGGCGAATACATAAAAGTGGCCGGCATTCAGACTAACAGCTATACGATTGCTGATTTAAAAAACAAGACAAAGTATCAAGTGTATGTGACGGGCGTGAACGAGCTTGGAGAGAGCGGTCCCTCTATTGTTTCCGCAATGGAGACCGTGGATATCAATCCTGCAAAACTGCCGGAATACAAGTTGATCAACACGTCAAACGGAACCGGGGAAAAGAGCGCACATATTCAAGAGATTTTCCAATACCGGGGAGAAATGAAGGACAGCCCGCTGGACCAGGCAGAAACAAAGACGGCATGGGGCTTGGTTGATAAAGACTACGGCTCCTATCTGCAGGTAAACGACTGGGATGACGGCGGAAGCTACCCCGGCACAACGAAAGGCGTTCGCGTTGTATTTGACGATGCCTATATGATCAATTCTTTCAGCTTCCAGGAGCTGGAGGACAATTTGGGATGGTACGGTACTGTCTGTGTGTACTACAAAGATATGGAGGACGGGCAGATAAAAACGGTTTCTAAACCGTCCATCACGGCGCGAACCTCCGAAAATGGCCGTCGGTACTACACGGTCAAGTGGGACGAGCCAGTTAACACCAACGAAATTCGCTTTGGAATCGGAAGAACCAACAGCTATGTTCGGAAGGTTATCATCTCAGAAGTGCATTTCTACTATTACGACAGCTTAGAAAACGATATTAAGGCTTTGTATCAGGACGAAATGCATACCATACTGAAAGATACGGTAACGGAGAGTACGCTCGACGAACTACAGGCACGCCTAGATACCCAAAATAACGGTGAACTGCATCCAGACTATCAGATTTTGAAGCTGGAGCTGGATACGGCACGGGAAATTCTGCAAAACAACAGTTTGGGCGAAAGTGTTGTGATCCACACGGGTATTACCGCCATGAAAGACGGTTCCCGCCTGGGCTTCTCCGGACTGAACTCTTGGCAGCCCCTTGGTGTTACTGCTTATGCAGGAGAACAGCTGATAATTTATGTGGGCCATAACACGAAGAAAATTGGGGAAACCACCAATTTGCAGCTTGTTGCAACCCAATATCACGCAGAGGCCGGCGCTATGTTCAGATCGGTGACGACGCTGAAAGTGGGACGCAATGAGGTGAGCATTCCTCAGATTCAAACCCTGGACGTGGAATCGGGCGGCGCGCTGTATATCCAGTACACCGGCAACAACGCCAACGATTTGTATGCGGTCCGTGTCAGCGGCGGAACAGAAGTTCCCAAATTGGATTTGTACGGCGTGGCGGATAACGAGGAACGTCTGGCCCGTGCAGCCGAATATATAGAAGCGTTGGATCAATATGTTGCTTCAATGAACACGCTGCACGAGGAGCGCCATGCGTCACAAACTGCGGATACGGTTCATTACGCATATGATGCCCAGAATTGTATCCTCGGGGCAACGGACATTTTGCTGGACAAAATGCTGCTTTCCCTGCCTGCTCAGCAAGTTTTGAGCGGAGTGAAAAACGGAACAGTCGATGAACGTGCGCAGAATTTGATAGCCTCCATGGATGCAATGGGCGATATGATGCATCTGTTTTATCAGCATAAGGGACTAAACGATTCCGCTGCGTCTGCAAAGGATAAACTCCCTGCCCAGCATCTAAATATCCGGTATCAAAGAATGTTTGCAGGAGCCTTTATGTATGCTTCCGGCAACCATATTGGTATTGAATGGGGCTCTGCTCCAGGCATGATAACAGGTGTTCCGGTTGTCAGCGACGAAAATGGAAAATATATCAGCGGACGGTATTTTGGTTGGGGCATCGCGCACGAAATTGGGCATAACATCAACCAGGGCAGCTATGCAATCGCTGAAGTTACCAATAACTACTTCGCTGTGCTTGCCCAGGCAAAGGACACAAATGACAGCGTCCGATTCTCTTATGACAATGTTTATAAGAAAGTGACTTCTGGTACGACAGGATATCCCGGCAATGTGTTTACCCAGCTTGCGATGTATTGGCAGCTTCATCTGGCCTATGATTCCGGATTTAACTTCAAGACCTACGATAATTATGATGCGCAGCTTGCCAACTTGTTCTTTGCAAGAGTAGATACCTATGCACGCGACACATCTCGGGCGCCTATGGCGCAGGAAAACGGCGTGGAGCTTACGCTGACCGGTACAGTGGATCAGAAACTGATGCGCCTGGCCTGTGCAGCAGCAGAGAAAAATCTGCTGGAGTTCTTTGTTCGCTGGGGTATGATTCCGGATGAGGATACGATAGCGTATGCATCTCAGTTCCCGGAAGAAACCCGTGCCATTTACTATGTCAATGACGAATCCCGCGTATATTCCATTGAAAATGCAGCGCAGAAAGAAGAAAACTCTGTCAGCGGCAAGGATGTGGTCGGCGACGTTACAGTGACGGTGGATGAACAACTGCAAAATCAAGTAACGCTGACGCTGAACAGCCAAGGCGTTGACCCTGAGGCAATTTTGGGATATGAGATCCGTCGCTCTAGCATTTCAGGTGGTGAAGAAATAGAAGAAGTAATCGGATTTGCCACAGAAAATACTTTTGTGGATCACTTTTCTACCATCAACAACCGGGTGGTTACCTATAAAGTGGCGGTTGTGGACAAATATCTGAATTATTCCAATGTGAAAACCGTAGAATCCGTAAAAATTGCGCACGACGGCAGCCTGGACAAATCCAATTGGAGCGTGTCAACCAACCTTGTAAACACGGAGGAAGCCAATACACCTCAAGATCCGTGCGAACCTTCTGAAAAGGAAATCAGCAAGGTAATTGACCAAGATGCAGAAACTGCCTTTACTGGAAAGACAAGTGACGGCAGTGATCCTGAAGTAGTTTTGCACTTCCACCGTGCTCTTACCATCACGGGGCTCAAATATACGGTAAAATCCGGTACTGCTATAACGGATTATGAAATTCAGATCAGCGATGACGGAACCCAGTGGCGCACATTGGCCAGTGGAACCTTTGATTCCGCGGAGCAGGTAAAGCGGGTTCTCTTCCCGAACGCGGACAAGGAAAACCCGTGGAACGCAAGCTATGAAGCATCTTATCTGCGGATTGTCGCAAAAGGTCAGAGCGGGATAGAGCTTACTATTTCTGAACTGGACGTTTTGGGAACCACCGGCGACGATGTGGAGTTTTCCGATACCAGCGAGGGGCAGCCTTCTATTGGTATATTGAAGGAAGACTATGTATACGGAACAGACGAAACCCAAAAAATTCCTGCCGGCTCTATGGTCTTTACCGGCGCGTTCAAAGGAAACCCGGCATACAATGTGGTCATGCTTTACGATCAGGCTGGAAATATTGTGGGCGGTTTGAATGAAGACAGCGCTTCTTTAAAGGCTGAGCAGATTATTCTGGCCGACGTACCGGCAAGCGGCGATCTTGGAGAGACTTCTGACGGCGTATGGATTTACTGGATTACACCTGAAGACGGAGCTGATCTGACACAGGTCAGAGCGGAACTTTACCGGGTTAACGACGCCCTCACCAACCAGGGCCAGCGATTGGTTGCAGACACCATGTTTGTGACAGTGCCTGGGGAGCTTCCATACATTCAATTCACAAAATCGTAAATTTAGCCGGTAAAGGAGAAATATATGAAAAAAAGTATAGTCAGCATTGCCATGCTGCTGGTATTCTCCTTCGCCCTTTTCCCGCTGCAAATTCATGCCGCGGGAAAAGGTGAGGTGAAGCTCAGCGCAGCCAAACAGAATGCTGCCGTCTCTGTAGAAATTTCCGACGCTGTGCAAAAGGATATTACCTCTTTACAATTAAGCTTGGGAATTTCGTTAGGCTCTCAGGATCTGGAAAAAGCGCAGAT
>CANRVI010000018.1 GCA_947643245.1 uncultured Clostridia bacterium
CTGGGTATTTTTTGCCGGATAACGGGAATATTCTTCCCCCGCAAGATCAGCTGTAGTCATTCGAGGCCGCAAGCCGTCCTCCATTTCGTTGGAGGGATAAATTTGCGCAGATGCAGGACCGTTCGGCTCATCCGGTCCGGTAAAGTCCTCCAGACCAGTTACCAAGTTTTCTTCGTTTTCAATAGGCTTCGTTTTCTTTTTCCCTTTTTCCATGGCGGGCTCCTTTCGGATATTGTAATATTTTTATTATTTCCCGCTTTTCTGTGGGTATGAAAAAATTTTAGGAAAACTTTTATACCCTCACTGTGTTTTTTTACTTGTAAAACGCAGGGGAAAAACTATTTTAAAAACGCGACGGCGGTATCTAGAGCAAGACGCATCATATCTGTAAAGGAAGTTTGCCGTTCTTGGGCCGTAGTGGCTTCGCCTGTAAGCAAATGGTCGGATACGGTACACAACGCCAATCCATGCTTGCCTGCTCTAGCAGCGTTCATGTATAACGCCGCCGCTTCCATCTCCACTGCAAGCACACCCATTTTGCTCCAGCGAGCCGTAGAATCCGAATCATCGTGATAAAAAACATCACTGGAAAGCAGATTGCCTACATGATAGGACAGTCCTGCCGCCTTTGCCGCATTCACACAATATTCCAGCAAGCGATAGCTGGCTAGGGGTGCAAAGGACCCCGGCAAATGAAAGGTATGGGAGAAAGCAGAGTCTGTACAGGCGCCTTGACCAATGACGATATCCCGTAACTGGACGCTTTCCTGCATGCCCCCCGCGGAGCCTACGCGAATGATAGCTTCAACGCCGAAAAAATTGTACAGCTCATAACTGTAAATACCCATGGAGGGCATACCCATTCCGCTGGCCATTACGGATACAGAGTAGCCCTGGTAGGAGCCGGTATATCCCTGTACGCCCCGGACATTGTTAATAAGAAGGGGGGCTGTCAGAAAATTTTCTGCAATATATTTTGCCCGCAGAGGGTCTCCTGGCATCAATACAACCGGAGCAAAATCCTTTGGGGATGCGTCAATATGTGGCGTTGGATATTGTTTCATTTGTTTCTCCTTCCTGCTGTGCCTGCACCAGTGCGGCGATCACCCGGCTGGTGCCGATTCGGTTAGCCCCCAGACGAATCATTTCCGCCGCATCGGCAGGACCGCTGATCCCACCAGCGGCTTTAATTTGTTTGCCGTTTTTCATATGCTGTTTTATCAGCGTAATATCTTCCCGGGTGGCGCCGCCGTTAGAAAATCCCGTAGAAGTTTTTATAAAATCCGCTCCAGAGGAGGATACGACTGTGCACATGCGGATTTTTTCTTCCGTAGTCAAAAGGCAGGTTTCAATAATCACCTTCAGTAACCGGCCCTCACAGGCGTCCTTCACTGCGTTGATTTCTTGGAGAACCGCGTCGTCATCGCCGCCCCGCACCCAACCTAGATTAACCACCATATCGATTTCCGCCGCGCCTGCTTTCACAGCCTGCGCCGCTTCAAAACATTTTGATTTTGTTGTGGCATATCCGTTTGGAAATCCGATTACCGTACAGATTGGAATCCTTCCTGCCGCGTATACAGCGGCCTGCTGCACAAAGGAAGGGGGGATGCAGACGGAAGCAGTGCCGTACGAAATTCCTTCATCACATGCTTTTTGGATATCCGCCCATACAGCGGTTGGCGATAGCTGGGTGTGATCCACCCGTTTTAGTATTTCCTGTAAGTTCATGGCCAGCATATTCTCCGTATAAATTTACTTTCTGATTTTATGATAGCATAAGATGCTTTTTTGTCAACGGCTGCAGGTATAGAATTTTTCAAATTTGTGCACAATAAGGAACAAAGTTTGATACAGACGAGGAGAAGCGTAAAATTTACAAATGCTCCTTAAAATGGGATTCAATCCATTTTTGTTTCTTAAAGAAACATTGTCGAATTTTATTATTTGGTGCCAAGTACAAAGCTATTTACAGCTTTGTGCGGCGGAATGGAGATTAATATGGGTATAGATATGAGCAAGCTCCAGGAAAACAGCGCAGACAACAGCGAGGACCTGGAGAATAGCGCCGGTGGAGACAGTGCAGGCAGTGCGGAAAATGAGCAGCTGGATTTTATTATGAAAAGCGGCAGTGTGATTTCCAAAAAAGACGGGGAAACCATACATTGTCTCACGATTATCGGCCAGGTGGAGGGCCACTTTATTTTGGGAGAGGGACAAAAGGCTACCAAGTATGAGCATATAATTCCCTTGCTGGTGTCAATTGAACAGTCGGATGAGATTGACGGGCTGCTGCTGGTGCTGAATACTATGGGCGGTGATGTGGAAGCGGGGCTGGCCATTGCAGAGATGATTGCAGGGATGACCAAGCCCACAGTATCTTTGGTTCTTGGAGGCGGCCACTCCATTGGCGTACCGCTGGCTGTTTGTGCTAAAAAATCCTTTATTGTGCCGTCTGCCACTATGACCATTCATCCGGTGCGTATGAGTGGAACTGTTGTAGGCGTTCCCCAGACATATTATTATTTTGAGCGAATGCAGGATCGCATCGTCCGGTTTATTACAGAGCATTCCCAGGTGAGCGAAGAAAAATTCCGGGAGCTTTTAATGCGCACCGATCAGATAGCTACAGACGTAGGTTCTCTCATAGACGGCCGGGAAGCGGTAGAAATCGGGCTTATAGACGGAGCGGGTTCCCTGGCAGACGCTTTGGAAGAGTTGCGAATGCAGATAAAAACAAAGCAGGAAGAGTCCGCTACCCAGGGAGAGGGAGATAACGAATAAAATGGGCATGCATTCTGTCTATTATTCTAAAAAGCACCGCCTAAGCAAAATGCTTAGGCGGTGTTGTAATAGTATTTTATCTTTTTTCCACGTGCTCTAAGGACGCCTTAACCAATCCGTAAAACAGTGGGTGCGCCCGGTTGGGCCGGGACTTAAATTCTGGATGGAACTGCACACCGATAAAATAATCGTTGCCGGGGATTTCTACTGTCTCTACAATTCGGTCGTCCGGGGATGTGCCGGATATTACCAATCCAGCCTCTTCCAGCGCCTTTCTATACTCATTGTTAAACTCGTAGCGGTGCCGGTGGCGTTCTCCGATCAGCTCCTGTCCATAGCACTGATGCAGCAGCGTGCCGGGAGTCACCTTACAGGGATACCGTCCCAAACGCATGGTGCCGCCTTTGGCAATATTCTCGTTTTGATCTGGCATAAAATCGATAACCTTGTGTGGAGTATCTTCGTCAAACTCGCCGGAGTGGGCATCGCTGAGTCCTAAAACATTGCGGGCATATTCAATCACAGCAATCTGCATGCCGAGGCAAATACCCAGGTAAGGGATATTATGAGTTCTGGCATACTCGCACGCTAAAATTTTGCCCTCCACGCCCCGGTTTCCAAAGCCTCCGGGAATCAAAATTCCATCGCAGGCCGCAAGGATGTCGTCCGCTGTGCCGGGCATAATATCCTCCGAATCGATCCATTTAATATCGATGCGGCTGCCCAGCGCATATCCTGCGTGGCGCAGTGCTTCTGCTACAGACAAATACGCGTCGTGAAGCTTTACATATTTGCCCACCAAGCCGATGGTGCACTTACGGCTGCGGTTTTTGATACTGTTCAGCATTTCCAGCCATTCGCTCATATCCGGTGCATCTGCTTCAATATGCAGTTCCCGACATACAATCTGAGAAAAGTTGTTTTTCTCAAGCATAATGGGGGCCTCATACAGTACCGGCAAGGTAGTATTTTCAATTACGCAATCCGGTTTTACGTTGCAGAACAGAGCGATTTTTTGGCGGATTGCTTCGTCAACAGGCTCGTCCACCCGCATAACAATGATATCGGGAGACAGGCCAGTGGCCTGCATTTCTTTTACAGAGTGCTGGGCGGGCTTGGACTTATGCTCTCCTGAAGACTTGATGTAGGGAACCAGTACCACATGGATGTACAGGCTGTTTTCCGGACCCACCTCAGTGCCTACCTGGCGGATTGCCTCCAAAAAGGGCTGGCTTTCAATATCGCCAATGGTGCCGCCGATTTCCGTAATCACTACGTCTGCGTTGGTTTTCTTGCCTACGGTGTATATAAATTCTTTAATTTCGTTGGTAATATGGGGAATGATCTGCACCGTTTCCCCCAAATATTCTCCCCGGCGTTCCTTGTTCAGTACGTTCCAGTATACTTTACCAGTTGTCAGATTGGAATATTTATTCAAATCCTCGTCAATGAACCGTTCATAGTGGCCAAGGTCCAAGTCCGTTTCCGCTCCGTCTTCTGTGACAAAGACTTCTCCGTGCTGATATGGGCTCATAGTTCCAGGGTCTATATTTATGTAAGGATCCAGCTTCTGTGCTGCTACCTTCAGTCCCCGCATTTTGAGCAGACGCCCGAGAGACGCTGCCGTGATCCCTTTTCCCAGGCCGGACACAACGCCGCCTGTCACAAAGATATACTTTGTCATACTTCCTCCATACCGCCGCAGCGGTGTTTTTATACTTATTTTTTATCTTACTTTCTAAGGACGGCGCACCGCCCCAGTGTACATATCTATAATTTCACCAGGCAGTACGTCCCGAAGAAACGTACTGATTCCTGCAAGACGCACGGCTTCCTCCAGGGTTTTTGGCAGAGTGGGAAGCTTTTTTTTCAAATTTGGAAGAGAAAGCCCCCGCTGGATTCCGTCCACCCCTGCAAAAAGCAGCAGGCCAAAGGCGATGTAAGGATTGGCAGTCTGGTCTGGTGTATGTAAAAACGCATCGTCCATCCCGACTGGCCGGCAACTCCAACGGCCGCCTATTTCTGCTAGCCTTTCATAAGACTGATGGGTGGGATGCAGAAAGGCAGCCATAGCTGGAATATGCCTGAGAAGCCCTGCCCAAAACGGGGATGTCCATTTTCTGCCGCTCTTTCCTAGAGAGAGGCGCAGGCAAAGGTCATTGCATGGCTGGTGTATCAGGGGACGGGGCGTGAAAAATGCGTGCAGGCCGTGCAGTCGTGCCTGAGCCTGCACAACAGCCTGCAGTGTCATAATCATATCCGCTGCCTTCATAGGGCTGGTCGCGCCGAAAACAATTTGATGCTGGCCGCTCCCCTGCCCATGACAGGCAAACAAAGGCGGACTGCCCATTTTCTCCAGTATACAGCAGATTTCCATACGGAGCGCTTCTCCCTCGTCGCGGGGCGATGCGTCCAAGTATCCGCCGTCATCGTAGGGCTGCCGGATGGGATTTCCCCGTTCGTCCGCTGGGAGCAGATAAAAGGTGCATTCTGCCTCAATGGAAACAGACAACCCCACATCCCAGGCTGCCTGACGCGCCCTGTGCAGGATATACCGGCCGTCCAGCGGAAAAGGCGTACCGTCTTTGTAGCATACAATGCAGTATATACGAGCCGTTTTCGGAGTGGTTACCCACGGCAGAAGCTGTAGGGTTTCAGGAAGGGGGAACAAAAAAAGTCTTTTCTCAATGGAATATATCGGTAAAGCGTCAAAGCTGATACCCACGTCCATTGCCTTGCCAAGCTGGGAGGGCAAAATAGAGATGCTTTTTTCCTGTCCCCAGGCATCAAAAAAAGCAAGACGGACACACTGCACGCCTTCCTGTTTCACATACGCCAAAGCCTCATCCGCAGTGTACAGCATGGAATTGCTTCCTTTCCCTGCCCCAGGATCGGTTTTGTTTATTTTTAATACCATAAAAATAAACGCAGCTGCGTTTATTCACGCTATATAGTATACCATCTTTCGCATCCTTTGTCTACAAGCTTCCAGTCTTTTTTTCAGATTTGTGGATTCTTCCAAATAAATTGGCAGCTTTTGACATAGCAGAATTTTGTCGGGGCAGACCGTTGATTTTTCACTGCTTATAGTATATAATGATAGTATTCGCTTTATGATAGTATTTTGCCGCATTCGCGGCATAATTGGAGGATTGCAAATGGTAAAATTGATCGAACACGGCGTATTTCTGAAAGGCAATGAACTTGTTGCCCAGGGAGGGGACCCAGCAGCAGCTCGGCAGGGAACCATTGCCTATTCTATTCTAAAGGACCACAATGTGGGCGGCGATGAGAAGCACCTTAAAATTCGTTTTGACGCGCTGGCATCCCACGACATTACATATGTAGGCATTCTTATGACCGCTCGTGCCGGCGGGCTGGAGGAACTTCCTTTACCTTATGTGCTTACCAACTGTCACAACAGCCTGTGCGCCGTGGGTGGCACCATTAACGAGGACGACCACATGTTCGGCCTGTCCGCCGCAAAAAAATACGGCGCAATTTACGTTCCCGCACATCAGGCGGTCATTCACGCTTTTATGCGGGAGATGATGAGCGGTTGTGGGAAAATGATTCTGGGCAGCGACAGCCATACCCGCTACGGCGCGTTGGGCACGATGGCTATTGGTGAAGGCGGTCCTGAACTGGTAAAGCAGATATTGAACCGTACCTATGATGTGGACATGCCAGAAGTCATTGCCGTGCATCTCACAGGTGCACCTCGTCCTGGCGTCGGCCCTCAAGACGTGGCTTTAGCAATTATCGGAGCTGTGTTCTCGAAAAAATTTGTAAAAAATAAAGTGCTGGAATTTGTAGGAGATGGTATTGCAAACCTGCCCATTGAATTTCGGAACGGCATCGATGTAATGACCACAGAAACCACCTGCCTATCCTCTATTTGGACTACGGACGATGAGACAAAGCGGTATTTCCAGGTACACGGCAGACCCGATGCATACCGGCAGCTTGCCCCTGCAGATATGGCCTATTACGACGGGGCGGTGCTGGTAGATTTGTCTAAGGTAGAGCCGATGATCGCTCTGCCCTTCCATCCTTCCAACACCTATACCGTGCGCCAGTTGAATGAAAATGCAGGCGATATCCTGCGTCAGGTGGAAATCAAGGGAGAACAGCAGTTGGGCCTTGCTCCCGGCACCCTGCAGCTCACCGATAAGGTGGATCCGGTTACAGGCCGCGTGCGGGTAGATCAGGGTGTGATCGCGGGATGTGCCGGCGGTACCTACGACAACCTGTGCGCAGCAGCAGATATTCTCCGGGGTACATCCATTGGTGCAGACAGCTTTGCCCTTTCTGCATATCCCGCCAGCCAGCCGGCATTCGTACGGATGCTGGATACTGGAATCGCTTCTGATTTGATGCGTGCGGGGGCAACCCTGCGTACTGCTTTCTGTGGGCCTTGCTTTGGAGCAGGGGACGTTCCGGCAAACGGAGGACTGAGTATTCGCCACTCTACCAGAAACTTCCCCAACAGGGAAGGAAGCAAGCCCGGTGAAGGTCAGTTTGCTTCTGTCGCACTGATGGACGCCCGCTCCATTGCGGCTACTGCGGCTGCCGGGGGATTACTTACCGGCGCAGATGAACTGAATGTGGAGTACCAGACGCCGGATTACAAATTTGACACCTCTATTTACGAAAACCGGGTATGGTTCGGCTTTGGAAAAGCGGATAAGAAGGCCGAACTGAAATTTGGCCCGAACATTAAAGACTGGCCTAAAATGCCGGCACTGGGCGATAATCTGGTACTTGGCGTAGCTTCTGTTATCGATGACGAAGTGACCACTACCGATGAGCTGATCCCTTCCGGCGAATCCTCTTCTTATCGCTCCAATCCCTTCCGTCTGTCCCGGCTGACTCTGTCCCGTCGGGATCCCGAGTATGTAGGCCGTGCAGACGAGATTCACGCCATTGCCCAAAAGCATGCTGGAGAAGCATATGATACTGCCCTGCTGAATGTACAGGCAGAGTCTGCTATGGAGGCCGCTATTGCCGCTTGTGGGACGCTGTCCGGTTCCATCAGCGTAGGCAGCTTGGTATGTGCTGTCCGTCCTGGAGATGGAAGTGCGAGAGAACAGGCCGCATCCTGTCAGCGTGTACTGGGCGGCGCAGCCAATATCGCTCGGGACTACGCTACCAAGCGGTACCGTTCCAATTTGATTAACTGGGGTATGCTGCCACTTACCTGTCCCGAAATGGCTATGGGCAAAAACAGCGGCACAATGGAGGACGAGATCCTTTGTGGAGACTGGCTGGTGTTACCCGGCATCCGGGCGGCTGTGGCTGGCGGAGCGCAGACGGTCGAGGGATATCTGTACCATACAGGGCACAAAACCCTTACAAAACATACATTCTCACTGGGAAGTCTTACTGAGGATGAACGGAAAATTATTCTTGCTGGCAGTCTTACCGGAAGGGCAAAAGAGGAACGGGAAGAAGCAGGAAAATAAAGGCGCAAAAGAAGTCTGTAAATATGACATACTATTGTCATATTTGGCATTGTAGAATATTGTATAATAAGCTGCAGCAGAGGGGAGTCGTCTTACGTGTCTGACACGAAGTGTCTGTAATTGTTGCCAGGTAGAGGATATCGCTGCGCGACTCCCCCTCTGTCCTCTGCAAAGTACTATTCACCCAGCAATCATAAATAAGGATGATCGTTATGCCAAAATATCTTACCGTGCGGGGCGCCCGCGTAAATAATTTAAAAAATATCGATGTGAAAATCCCCCGAGACAAGCTGGTAGTACTTACCGGCCTATCCGGATCGGGAAAATCCTCCCTTGCTTTTGACACTATTTATGCGGAAGGACATCGGCGGTTTGTAGAAAGTCTGTCCTCTTATGCCCGGATGTTTCTGGGCCAGATGGACAAGCCGGATATCGATTCTGTGGAGGGCTTGTCACCCGCTATTTCCATCGATCAGAAAACCACATCTAAAAATCCCCGTTCCACAGTGGGCACCGTCACAGAAATTTATGATTATCTTCGACTTTTGTACGCTCGGCTGGGCGTGCCCCACTGTCCTGTCTGCGGGAAGGAAATTCGCCAGCAGACCACCGACCAGATTATGGACCGGATCATGTCTATCCAGGAAGGAAGTCGGTTTATGATCCTTTCTCCTGTAGTCCGGGGGAAAAAAGGACGACATGAAAAACTGCTGGACGACGCAAAGAGAAGCGGTTTTTCGAGAGTGCGCTGCGACGGGATTATTTATGATCTTTCTGAAGACTTTGAACTGGAGAAAAATCAGCGGCATACTATTGAAATTGTAGTAGACCGCCTGGTGATGAAGTCAGACATTCGTACCCGTCTGTCGGACAGCGTAGAAACAGCCCTGCGGGAAAGCGGCGGCTCTCTTGCCGTGGTGATTTTACCTAGAGAAGAGGGAGAAGTGGAAGAGGAACTGCAGTTTTCTACCAGTTATGCCTGTGAAGAACATGGCATCAGCTTTGGAGAATTAGAACCGCGGATGTTTTCCTTTAACAATCCCTTTGGTGCCTGCAAAAGTTGTGCAGGCATCGGAGTGACCAGGAATATCTCTATTCCCAAAATCCTGCCCAACCGAGAGCTTTCTTTGTTGGATGGGGGCATTGCAGTAAACGGATTTAAATCCCTTGGCCCAGATACCTGGACCGGCCCTCTGATAGAAGCGGTAGGAAAGCGGTACGGATTTCGCATGGACCAGCCTCTGTCTACCTTTACCGATGAGGCCCTCCATGCGCTGCTTCACGGAACGGGAGACGAGACATACGATATTGTCCGTGGATTTGGCGGATATACCCGTCAGCAGCGGGTGAAGTATGAAGGTATCCTGCATACGATTAGCTCTCGGATGGAGCAGGGCGGCGCGGAAAATGAATATTATGAGCAGTTCATGGAAGAACAAGACTGCCCTGCCTGCCGCGGAAGCCGACTGAATCCGGAGGCCCTTGCTGTTACTATCGGCGGGTTGAATATCGACCAGTACTGCCGTCTTTCCGTTACCGACGCGCTGTCCTTTACTATGGGACTGCAGTTTTCTGAAATGGAAGAGCAAATTGCCCGGCAGATTGTCAAGGAACTGAAAAGCCGGTTGGGATTTCTCCAGTCTGTGGGGCTGGATTATCTCACCTTGTCCCGGCGCAGCGGCACCCTGTCCGGCGGCGAGGCGCAGCGGATTCGGCTGGCTACCCAAATTGGCTCCTCTCTGGCAGGTGTGCTGTATATTTTGGACGAGCCCAGCATCGGGCTGCACCAGCGGGATAACAGCAAGCTGATTCAAACTTTGAAGCAGCTGCGGGATATTGGAAACAGCGTAATCGTGGTAGAGCATGACGAGGAAACCATGGAAAACGCAGATTATATTCTGGATATTGGCCCTGGTGCGGGTATCCACGGTGGCGAAGTGGTAGCTGCCGGGACGCCTAAGCAGATTATGGCCGATAAAAAATCCCTTACCGGCGCGTTTCTATCTGGACGGCGTAAGATTGCCGTACCAGAACAGCGTCGTAAGGGCAACGGAAAAAAGTTGACTGTTGTAGGAGCAAAGGAAAACAATTTGAAAAATATTAAGGTAGATATTCCCTTGGGGTGCTTTGTTTGTGTCACCGGTGTGTCTGGCAGCGGAAAGTCTTCCTTGGTAAATACGATTTTGTACCGTGCTCTTGCAGCTGGTTTGAACCGGGCCAATACCATTCCCGGAAAACACAAGGAGATACGGGGGATGGAAGCTTTGGACAAGGTCATTGATATTGACCAAAGCCCCATTGGACGCACGCCTCGGTCCAACCCTGCCACTTATACGGGATTGTTTACCGATATCCGAGAGTTGTTTGCCAAAACTCCCGCGGCCAATCTGCGTGGATATAAGGCAGGCCGGTTTTCCTTCAATGTTCGTGGCGGCCGCTGCGAAGCATGCGAGGGGGATGGAGTCAAAAAAATTGAGATGCACTTTTTGCCGGATGTATACGTCACCTGCGACGTGTGCCACGGCAAGCGATATAATAAAGAAACCTTAGAGGCCAAGTACAAGGGCAAGAGTATTGCTGACGTGCTGGAAATGACGGCGGAAGAAGGGGCCCAATTTTTTGCAGATTTGCCTCGCATTTCCGGCCGGTTGAAGACTTTGTGCGACGTGGGACTGGGATATGTGAAAATTGGCCAGTCCTCCACAACCCTGTCCGGCGGCGAAGCCCAGCGGGTCAAGCTTTCCGCGGAGCTTTCCAAACGCAGTACAGGCCGCACGATATATGTGCTGGACGAGCCTACTACCGGTCTGCATACCGCCGATGTGGAGAAGCTGATCAGCGTGCTCCAGCGGTTGGTGGATGCGGGCAATACGGTGCTTGTAATTGAGCACAATCTGGATATTATTAAAACAGCGGATTATATTATCGATTTGGGCCCAGAGGGAGGAGACGGAGGCGGAAGCATCGTCTGCTGCGGTACTCCGGAAGAAGTAGCACAGTGCACGGGATCCTATACCGGACGGTACCTGAGAAGCAAGCTGCCAAATATAGAGTGTTGAGTTTACCATATATTCCCCCCTCTGACGAGGGGAAAAGTGAAGCTGAAGCTGAGGGTTGGAGAGACAGCGCAAAACCGTAAGGAATTATCTAAAAAAGAGGGGCATATGCCCCTCTTTTTTATTCTTCCGTGCTGCTGTTGCTGTCCACCGCTGCTGATGCGGCAGCCGTTGGACGGGGACCCCGACGACGACGGTCAACCTTGTCCGCCCCTTCGTAGCAAACTACGATTTTTCGGTTTTCGTCTCGACCAACGGAGTGGGTAGAAACATTTTCAATATCCTGAATCTCTGAGTGAATGATCCGTCGTTCAAAGGGATTCATGGGTTCCAGCACAATGTTTCTGCGATATTTCTGTGCTTTGGCAGCGGTCCGCCGCGCCAAGCTGCGTAAGGTATCCTCACGCTTGCGCCGATAATTCTCAATATCTACAATAATTTTGACGAAATCCTTAGAGGATCCGCCTCCTTTTCGGTGGGTGCATAAATTTACCAAATACTGAATAGCGTCCAACGTTTCGCCATGGTGGCCGATCAGCACCCCTGCTCCCTCACCCGTAATTTCCATTCGGGGATAGGTGTTCCCGCCGATACCGGAAGACTCACTGCCTACAAACGCTGCCTTTGCATCTACGCCCATATCGGTGAGCAATGTGGTAAGAAAGGTCAGTGCGCACTGCCGTTCTTCTTCTGTGATTTCAATAACCTTCGGCTCTTTTGTCTCTTTTGCTACAGAGGGTTGTTCTGCTTTTTTCGGTGTGGAAGCCGGCTTCTCTTCTTTTTCCTCAGCCTTTACAGGTTTTGCAGGAGCGGCAGCTTTGGGCTTTTCCTTTTTTTGTTCCGGCTTCTTTTGTACCGGAGCTGTTGCCGGAGCAGGAGTGCTGCCGTCTCCGCCTTTGTTGGTGGTAACCTTTAGCCCTTTGATAGACGCTACAATGCCGGAAAGGTCTGTATCCTCCTCCACTGGGTCAGAGATGATTACCTTAATTTTTGCGGGGGAAGCACCAATTCCAAAAATTCCCTTTTTCGGCATTTCTAATATCTCATATTGCACGTTTTCCCCGCTGTATTCCGACTGGGCCTGGGCCATCGCCTCTTCAAAGGTCTTGCCGGTAATAATGATTTCCTCAGCCATATAAATCTCCATTCCGCAATGGGAGACCGGCAAAAAGTCCCCCGGTTGGCTTAAAATAGTAATACAATTTGACTGCATCGGGCATAGCCCGTAGCTTTTTATTTCTTTTTATAATGCTTTGTGCCCTTATCTTCTTTCATGACTGGAGCGCCCGAAGGAGCTGCCGGGGGCAGATCTTTTTTTGTCTCTTCTTTTTCCTGCTTCTGCTCTTTTGCAGCCGGCGCTTGTTTTTCTGCCGGGGAGGTCTCGCCTTCATCCTCATCATCAATGTGGTGCAGAGAACGCTTTTTCTCGCCGCCGCTGCCGGAAGGCAGTGCGCCGCCGGATTTCTTTTTCTTTTTAGAGGAACCATTCAGTTCCCGTTCGGCTGCCTTATAATCTTCTTCCGTAAAGGTAGGGGGCGGCATTAGTTTATGAAGGACCATTTGCTGCAAGGTAGCCGCAATGGAGCGGTAAATCCAGTATATACCTACTGCCGCAGGCATATAGAAGGATACATATACGGAGATCAGCGGGGTGGTGTACATCATAATCTTCATGGAAAGACTATTCTGCTGCTCTTTCACGGCAGGATCCTGATATGTAAAACGGCGTGTGATAATCTGGCTCACAATCATGACTACAAAGATCAGAACCGGAACCAAAACCAGGATAGAAGTAAATTCGGGTGTTTGAGACATATCGAATCCGCCGATAGAGAAGGTAGGCAGAACAGAAGGATCCTGCCCCTCCAAAAGGGTTTTGACATGCTCGGTTTCATCCTTATGCTCTAATATATACCGGATAATGTCGTACTGCTGCGTCCGCATATCCGAGGATATTTGAATACCCGCGTTTTTAAAATTCTCTACAATAGTGGCGATTTTGCTTCCATCAAAGCGAAAGATGCCGCAGATATAACGCAGGGGATTGACGATAACCTGATACAGCGCCAGAATGATAGGAAGCTGAATCAGCATGGGAAGACAGCCGCCCATAGGGTTGAAGCCGTTTTCCTGATACATTTTTTGGGTTTCTTCCTGCATTTTCAGACGGGTTGCCTGGTCTGTTCTGCCTGCGTATTTTTTTCGCAGTGCCGCGACTTTTGGCGCCAGCGCCGCCTGCTTTAGGGAATTCTTTTGCGTCTTGATTCCAAATATAAGGCAAAGGAGCAGCTGAATCAGGACGGTAAACACGGCGAGCGCCGCCAAATAGTTTGGGAAGATCCAGCAGCAAAACTGCATGACATACCCAAACGGAACGATCAGATAATCAAAAAAGCTCATGTATCAGATACCTTTCAAGGTTTTACAGAGTCAACTTGTCTTTCTTTTTTTCGGATTTTTTTCGGAACCGGATCGTATCCACCCCGTCCCCAAGGATTGCAGCGGAGAATCCGCCAAAGAGACAGTGCGAGTCCCCGGATCACACCCCACTCCTCGATGGCGAGGAGGCAGTACTGTGAACAGGTAGGCGTAAAACGACAGCGTGGCGGAAACAAGGGTGAAAAAAATTTTTGATATAGGCGTACCGGCGCCTGAAACATTTTTTTAAACATGGTGATTTTGGGCCGTGTCCCGGCCGGTTTTGCTTTTATTGGCTGGAGCAAGCATGTCTACTTTACGCAGGCAGTACTGCAAATCACGCAAAACGTCCTGCATTTTAGAAGCCGTGGCTGCATGTCTTGCGGTAATTACCACAAGATAGCCTTTTTTTACACCTATTTGTGCGTCTGTCAGTCTGTATGCTTCACGGATGATCCGCTTGGCACGGTTGCGGGCCACGGCGCCTCCGATTTTTTTTGAGGCGGAAATGCCCACGCGGTTGACCGTTTGCTTCATAGGATGGGCTGCCCGCAATGCGCGGGCTTTTTTATCCCCCAGGATATAAACGCAAATTGTTCTTGCCGCGGCACGCCTGCCACGGGCGTATGCTTTTTGGTAAAGATGATTTTCGCAAATTGCGATCTGCTTCACATCTGACCTCCCGGGTTCTACAAAATACTGCATAGACGCAAAAACGAAAGAACGCCTCCGATGGGTCCGGGGGCCGGAACCGCTGCGGAGGCGGGCGGGAATATCCCGCAATTTCTCATAGTGCAGGCGAGGTACGCCCCGTTTTAGTGCGTCAGTCTTGCTCTGCCTTTCGCACGGCGTCTTTTCAAAACTTTTCTGCCGTCGGCAGTTTTCATTCTTTTACGAAAACCGTGTTCCTTTTTTCTCTGACGTTTTTTGGGTTGATATGTCCGGAGCATTGTTGCACCTCCTTACGATTGTATCGAAATTTTTATTATTTCCTAAAATTTGTTTGGACGACTCGTCCACAGACGCATAGGCAATCCTTATTATACATAGAAGATGGCATATTTGTCAAGGGTTTTCTAAAATTTTGCCCCTGCAAATCTCCTTTTACCGGGTGACAAACTACATCTTGTACTTTGGACTTCTTCATGATACAATAGAGGTAGAAAATGGAACCGAAAAAGAGGTGTTTTACTTATGTATGATTATCTGATTGTCGGTGCGGGCCTATTTGGGGCAGTTTTTGCCAGAGAAGCAATGGACAGGGGAAAAACATGTCTGGTAATCGACCGGCGAGAGCACATAGGAGGCAATTTGTATACAAAAGAAATCGCCGGGGTGGAGACACATATGTATGGCGCACATATTTTCCACACCAGCAATCGCCAGGTGTGGGAATATGTAAATCGATTTGCTGATTTCAACCGGTATACAAACAGCCCGGTGGCGCTGTATAAAGGAAAAATATACAACTTGCCCTTCAATATGAATACCTTCAACAGTCTGTGGGGCGTAACCACTCCTACAGAAGCGCGTTCGAAAATCGACGAGCAAATCGCTGCGGCCGGAATCGGCGAGCCACAAAATTTGGAGGAGCAGGCCCTATCCCTGGTTGGCCGAGATATTTACGAAACACTAGTAAAAGGATATACGGAAAAGCAATGGGGCCGCCGAGCCACAGAGCTGCCGGCGTTTATTATCCGCCGCCTGCCGGTACGCTTTACCTATGATAATAACTATTTCAACGACAGCTTCCAGGGGATCCCGCAGGAGGGGTATACCAAAATGATTCAGCGTATGCTGGAAGGAGCAGACGTGCGCTTGGGCTGCGATTATTTTGCAGACAAAGAGGGACTTTCCACGCTGGCAAAAACGACTGTGTTCACCGGAATGATCGATCAATTTTATGATTACCGCTACGGAATGCTGGAATACCGGAGCCTGCGCTTTGAAACCCAGGTGCTGGACATGGAGAATTATCAGGGAAATGCGGTGGTGAATTATACGGAATATGAGGTTCCCTATACTCGTATCATTGAGCACAAGCATTTTGCGTTTGGTACAGGACCCCGCACGGTGATCACCCGAGAATATCCCGCCACGTGGAAGCCAGGCGACGAGCCTTACTATCCTATGAATGACGAAAAAAACAACGCCCTATACGAGAAATACAAGGCGCTGGCAGATCAGGAGGATAAAGTGCTTTTCGGAGGCCGACTAGGCAGATATAAGTATTATGACATGCATCACGTGGTTGCACAGGCGCTGGAGCTTGCAGAAGAGGCTTTGAGATAGCCAACGGTATTTTTGCCCGCCCCTTGAAAAGGGGCGGGCAAGTCTTATGCTTTAAAAGATAGATCCTTT
>CANRVI010000019.1 GCA_947643245.1 uncultured Clostridia bacterium
CGTCTGGATTGGCTTTCCCTTTCTTTTTGTTCCCTTTAATTAGCCATGAACTGCCTTATACCACAGGGCATTTATAGTATTTTGCAACTGTATAAAAAAGAGAGCGGCAAACCGCTCTCTTTTTTATACCTCACTCTGCAATTATCTTACAAAGCTTTTTCTCTTTTTATAAACGACTGCACAACCGATTGCCATTACAACTGCTGCAAGAGCGACATAAATCATAGCATCGCCCGTAGCTACAGTGTACTTATAATTGGACTTCAATTTCAATCCCAAATCAGCTGCTTGCACATCGTCTGACGCAGGCTTGATAACAATTTCGAAGAATACATCTCCGACGTTCATTGACCGTACCTGTGCAAAGTCAGTAATCGTAATAAGATATTTACCGTCGCCTTTATCTTCTACCGTGTAGGTTCCTTCGGTAAGACCAGAAATGGAATCCAATGTTGCAACATCAGGATTCATGGTTACATCAAAGGAAAGTGCAGTTGCCTGCTTATAGAAGTTGGTTACATATACAGGGAGACGGAAGTATCCGTTATCATCCTTATATACATTGGATGTATCCAAGTCTTCACTACCGCTTGCAGTACCAGATGGTCCAGGATTGCTAGGATTATCTGGATCTACTTGAGGAGCATCTGGGTTAGGTTTAGGACCTTCTGCATTGTAAATACGAACATTGTCCATCTGGAACTTCGTATTGAACATACGCCACAGCATCAATGTACCATCAGACTGATGTTCATCAGAGGAGTAATAGAAGTACCGGTTCCACACATCTTCACCAAAAATCGGCTGATCGTTGATGTACAGACGTGCAGTACAAGAACCGTTATCAAATACAAATCTCCAGTTGTACCACGTATCAAGCTCCATCTTAAAGTTTGCTGTTGCAATAGGCTTTCCTGCGGCATCAGAGCTCTGAATTTTAAACTGGCCATCATTGAAGTAATAACCGCATTCATACTCAAAGCCGGTAGATCCACCAAACCAGTTGAACACTGCGGGATCGTATTTATCGGTACCACTGTCTTCAGTGCCTGCATATGTTCCCTGGAACCGAATGTCAAATTCCATAGTATAAGACAGGGGATATTTATATTGCGTATCTGCATCAAGTGCGGTATCAATATAAGTCTGTATAATACTTGGATCGGTGTAATCCAATACCATACCATGCTCCGGGTCACCAGAATCTGTTGTTAAACCCTGATAGCTATCAGCACCCCAGTGATCACGGTCGCTGTCGTTGTCATAAGTAAGGGTTGTCAGTTGATCCTTGGAGGTCAGGGGATTGTTACGTTGAATATCTCCGCCAAGATAGTCGTAGTACACGCCTGTATCTATTCCAGAATAATCTCTTTTAAACCTTTCAAGATTTGCAGGATTATAGGTGGTATAACCAGGCTCAGGTGTAACGGGGTTGTCTGTCAAAATAATACGGTTTGATCCACCGCAGGTTTGCTTCGCTTCATCATACTGAGAGCCGCAGATACCGGAACCCCAAGCCAAATAGTTGGTGTATCCGCTGGTACCAGGCTCGCCGTTGAACACAGCCATAGACACACCAAGTTCACGGTTGATACCGCCCCATGCTGCATCTGTAACAGACGCCTGTGTATCCAATGTTACAACACCAGTTTCATTATAGAAAATGTAGTTCCACGGAATAGCTACTTCATATGTAGTAATACCGCTCGCAGTATCGGAAGAATAGTCCAAACCGCTGGGTGCTACTGCAACCTTTGCAGCGCCCTTTGCAGGATTGTTGTATTCTGTCATACCGGTCTTAGTTTTGTTTTCAAACATTTCGATAAATCCGCCGACAATCTGCGGGTAACCAACGATGAAATCGGGAACCTGCTCCTTATATTTCCAAGGAGTAGGAGCCATCTGCGGTACATAAGTATTGCCGCCTACAAGAGAGTTTGCACCCAGGTAGTCAACAAAAATCTGCATAGCATCGCCGTTCCAAGCGTTGCCTTTACCGCCCTTCAAAGAATGTCCGTCTGGATCTTGTACTTTAACGCCAACATAGAAGTAGTTCGCATCCCAACGCAGCCATACATCGTAAGACATTACTGTTTGGTCTGTACCGTATCCGGGTCTCCAATAGAAGAATGCATTGTTTACGGGTTCAGAACTCGAGATTTTAGCGGCATCTCCACTTTTCACAGTGAAAGAAGAGTCACCCCATTCCTCCCAACTGATATACCCATCAATAGTAGGCGGGGTCGTAAACAAATCGGCTTGCACTTCTTGAATATACAAAGTTGCAGCCCCTACCGGGATTGCCAGCGCAACTGCCGAAAGAAGCATGGCAGCCAGCAATACCCATGTAATCGTTTTTTTCATTACATATACCTCCAGAATATTAAGGACTTGTGTGCATCCGCACACGTGTATAGCCTTACATGCTCATTATATATAGATTCACCAATTTTGTCAATAGACAACTGATAAAGTAGTGAAATTTTTATGAAACTTTTTTTAGGATCACCTTATTTTTTCCATGGTTTTACATTTAATGATTTTTTCTCCAACACATTCTGCATTTGTAAAAAATGTTGGATTTTAAAATGACTATTTTTCAAAAAAGCCTCCCCTTTTCAGAGGAGGCTTTTCCTATTCTGTTGTTTATTCGTTGTCCGTGTTCTCTTTACCTGCAGCAGACTTTCCGCAGGCAGGGCAAATTAACGTCTCCGGATCAAGTGTCTCATCATAGCAGATCGTTTCCCCGCAATTTGCACACATCAGCATCCGCTGCTCCATATCGTCGCAGCCACAGCAGCAATCACATTCACAGCCATCTTCGGCATCATCGAAATCTTCTTCCTCGTCAAAAAGAATCCCTTCCACATCTCCAAGATCTGCGTCAAGTTCTTCAATATAATCATTCAGACGTGCACACTCCTGCTCCAAGGCTTCTATAGCTGCAGCCATATCCGACACTACAGTTAAAAGCTCACCGATCAGCTTTCCCTCTGCTTTTGACTGATCTAATTCCAGTCCAGCAGCCAATCCCTGCAAATATGCGCTTTTTTCACCTAGTTTCATTTGTTCTTTCCTTTCTGTATTTTTCAAAATTCAATAACGAAACGGGGCCGAAACGCTGTCGCTCCGGCCTCCGTCTTATCCAAAATTATGCCCGTTCCAGATATTCGCCTGTTCTAGTGTCAATACGAACACGTTCACCCTGATTGATAAACAAAGGTACCCGAATCACCGCTCCTGTTTCCAGTGTTGCATTTTTTGTGGCGCCAGTGGCAGTATCACCCTTCACGCCAGGATCTGCATCAGTGATTTCCAATTCTACAAACATAGGCGGTTCTACAGAAAACACGTTATCCTTGTAGGATTTGATCGTGCAAATCATTTCCTCTTTCACATATTTAAAGTTTTCAGAAAGCTTATCTGCATTCAGCGGCATCTGCTCGTATGACTCCATGTCCATAAAGTAGTAAAGCTCACCATCGTTATACAGATACTGCATTTCCTTACGGTCAATACGTGCATCCTCATATTTATCCGTAGGAGAAAAAGTCTTTTCTACAACGGCTCCCGTGATTACATTGCGCAGCTTTGTACGGACAAATGCTGCTCCCTTTCCGGGCTTTACATGCTGAAATTCGATAACCTGCATAACCTGCCCGTCCATATCAAAGGTAATACCGTTTTTAAAATCGCCTGCTACAACCATACATTCAGTTATCCTGCTTGGCAGGATAGCTCCTTTCCTATTCATGTGCAAAATCATTTGTTCCGTTTTATTTTAATACAAAGCCGTGCATTTTGCAAGGGGGTTGCGCCAATTTTTACCTTACAAAGAAAAAAATCAGATTTCAATCAGCTCTTTTGGGCACTGCGTCAGATTGCGTGCTCCCCCTGGCACAATGCACACCATATCCTCAATCCGGCATCCGTACTGCCCTGCAAGATAAATTCCCGGCTCTACCGTAACAATTTCTCCCACACGCAGCTTAGCATCTCCACTGCGGATGTTCAAGTTGGGCGATTCATGGATCTCCAGTCCGACTCCATGACCCAGCCCGTGACCGAACGTGCCGGCATATCCGGCCCCATCGATAATATCACGGGCTATTTGATCCATTTTAAAGCAGGACTCCCCTTCACTGATTTGCGCTAGTACAGCTTCCTGAGCCTGAAGCACTGTATCATAGACCCGCCGCATACCGGCGTCCGCTTTGCCAATTACCACCGTGCGCGTCATATCCGAATGGTAGCCCTGAAAAACCGCACCAAAGTCAAAGGTTAAAAAGCCCTTTTCCAGAGGCATGTCTCTGGGAACGCCATGGGGAGACGATGAATTAGATCCGGCAACAGCGATGGTTTCAAAGCTGATTCCCTGGGCGCCGTTTTTTTTCATTAAATATTCTAACTCCGCCGCAAGCTCCATTTCTGTGGCTGTATAGGTAATACGAGTCAAAAGCTGGGCAAAGGCGGCTTCTGCAATTTGTTGGGCCCGCTCCACACAGTCGATTTCATAGGCCTCCTTTACCCTGCGCAGCTTTTGTAACATATCCCCGATTGCGGCAAACCGGATTCCAGGGCAGTCGTGCTGTAAGACCGCAAGAGAACGACAGGTAAGCGTGCCATCCTCATACCCTACTGTTTGTATACCGCCTACGGACAGCAACATAGGCAGCCAAACGCTTCGAGGCTGATCCGGCATAATCACCTCAAACAAATTTGCCGGGATTTCCCTCCGCGCCGCCTCAATATATCGAAAATCTTGAAAAGCATATGCGCTGTCCATTGTAATCAGCAAAGTTCCGTCAGGATTATAAAAACCACTGGCATATAAATGATTTTCCGCACCGCTCACCCACACTGCATCCAGATTTTCTTTTTGCATGCAGGCACGCAGAGCGGCCAGCCGGTCATGTATTATCTCTCTTGTCATATCATTCACTCCAATTCTATTGTCCTACTGCATGTATCCGTCGGTACTTCCGCAGATATGGTTTTTCCAGCAGACGCTTCATCCTAAAAAACAAAGTTTTCTTATCGCGGATCGGCGGAACAATCCATGCGGGAATGCCAAACCGCTTCCCTGCCGCACAATCGGTAAGCAGCTGATCCCCTAGAAGAATAGCTTGATTTTTGTCAATATGCAGCTGTTCACATGCCGCATGCAGGTATTTCGTTCCAGGCTTGCCTGCCTTTGCAAATGCCACACATTGCAGGGACTTATTGAAAAGTTCCACCCGTTCTTTTGTATTATTGGATACAAACGCGATGGAAATTCCTGTGCGGCGCATTTCTTCAATCCAATTTGTCAGCCGTTCGGGCGGAATAGGATCGTCATAAGTCGCCAGCGTATTGTCAATATCGCAAAGCAGGGCGCTACGTCCCAACGCATGTACCATATCTGGGGTAATCTCGTAATAGTGCCCAAACATCCGGTCAGGCACGAGCCATCTATCAAAAATCAAAGTATACTTTCCTTTTCTATCAATTTTATATTGCTCAACAGTATAGCACAAAAAAATAATATTCGCAACAAAGTCTGTTTTATGATTTTCAGAAATTTCATAATATTGCGTATAATCAGCCATAGATTCCCATTAAAATATATTCAAACCAAATATATTTGAGGTGTATTATGAGTTTTCGTCAGCGTATCGCACAATTCTTCTATGGCCGTTACGGTATCGACGGTCTATACTATGGCCTTCTTGTCACGATTCTGATTCTGTGGATTCTACGGGTTGTCTTTATGGACTCCATAGCGGCTAGCGTGCTGGTTTATATATTAGAAACCGTACTTCTTTTCTGGATGCTGTATCGCTGCATGTCCAAAAACATTGCTGCTCGCCAGCGCGAAAATCAAATATTCACTTCCTTTTTTAAAAAAGTCAAAAACTTTTTTATCCTGCAAAAAAATAAAATTCGAGATTTTAAAACCTACCGCTATAAAACATGTCCCCACTGCAAAGCGACGCTCCGCCTGCCAAAACGAAAAGGTACACACTCCGTCATCTGCCCTCGTTGCGCACGGCGCTTTGACGTGACAACACGAATTTGAGGTAGTAATTATGAACGAATATACTCTTGGAAACGGCGTGTTTCAGCTGGAAGTTGTCACCAACTTTATCCAGACGCGGATTTCTTTTGAACGAATCATGGCGCCTATTACGCAGCAGTTTGGCCTTACGCCCTTATCCTCTGTTACACTGAATCTAATTGCACATCAGGAAAATCCCACAATCAGCAGTATTTTTAAAACCCTGGATTTGAATCAGGGAAACGTCTCCTCTATGTGCAAAAAATTAGAAAACGACGGCTTTATTCTGCGATGCCGCAGCAAAACAGACGAGCGGAGCGTCGTGTTGCTTATCACTCCGAAAGGACGTGCCGCCCTAGACGGCGTAGAACGCACGCTGCGCGCATATTTTGAAAACGAACGCACCGTCTCCAGAAAAGATTTTATGGAAGCCCTAGAGGGGATTGAGACATTAAAACGGATTATACAAAGTGTAGAAAAGCATGTTTACAAAAAGGATGAGGAGGTTTCAAAATGCTTGAACTGAAAAAGATTACGAAAACGTATATTGCAGGAGACACAAAAACTGCTGCGTTGGATGGTGTAAGCCTGTGTTTTGGCAGCAACGAATTTGTGGCCATTCTCGGTGCCAGCGGGTCAGGAAAAACCACCATGTTGAACGTAATCGGTGGACTGGACCAGTACGAATCCGGTGATCTTGTGATCAACGGTATATCCACCAAGGAATATAGAGACCGCGACTGGGATGCATACCGCAATCATTCGGTAGGCTTTGTTTTCCAAAGCTACAACCTGATTCCCCATCAATCGGTACTCTCCAATGTAGAATTGGCTCTAACTTTGTCCGGCGTGTCTAAAAGCGAACGGCGCAAACGGGCAAAAGAAGTTTTGGCGCAGGTGGGTCTTGCCGATCAGATGCATAAAAAGCCTTCTCAAATGTCCGGCGGACAGATGCAGCGGGTTGCCATCGCAAGAGCATTGGTAAACAACCCTGAAATCATTCTCGCAGATGAGCCCACCGGCGCTCTGGATACGGAAACCAGCGTTCAGATTATGGAACTTCTGCAGAATGTTGCCAAAGACAGACTGGTCATTATGGTCACCCATAACCCGGAACTTGCCGACGCATACGCCACCCGTATCGTCCGACTGCAGGATGGAAAAATTTTGTCCGATAAACCCAACAAAAATCCAAAAGAAACACAGGTACCTGAACCGGCCGTGCCCGTGGAGGAAACAGGGCGCAAAGGTCATAGAAAAAAGACCTCTATGTCTTTTTTCACGGCACTCTCCTTATCTTTGAATAATTTGATGACAAAAAAAGGCCGCACGATTCTGACTTCCTTTGCAGGCTCCATCGGTATCATCGGTATCGCGTTGATCCTATCTCTATCCAACGGCATTCAGCTTTACATAAATCGGGTTCAGGAGGATACTCTGTCCGGATATCCCGTGACGATTCAAGCAGAAAGTATCGATCTGGGCAAGATGCTGTCTGCATTTATGGATTCTAACGAAACAACGTACAGCGACAACAAAGTTCACGCCTCATCACAAATGCAGGATATGTTTAATTCGCTTTCTTCTATCGACACCTACAACAATCTAACCGACTTTAAAACGTATCTGGAGGACTGCGAAGAATTAAAAGAATACATTACGGCGATTCAATATGGTTATGGACTGGACCTTTTGATATATGGCTACGACACCCAGGGAGATTTTATCACAGTCAATCCTTCAACCGTGATGCGCGCTATGCATAGCGCTATGGGTTTTTCCTACGATGATGAGGTAATGGCCTCTTCTCCGTATTCTCAGTATACCATGCAGGAAATGAATGTTTGGTCGGAAATCATGCCGGGAAGAGATGGAGAGACCATCAATGATCTGGTTAAGGATCAGTATGAACTACTGGAAGGCTCTTGGCCGGACAATTACGATGAAGTTGTCCTTGTGATCAGCAAGAACAACGAGCTTAGCGACGTGTATCTGTATTCGCTGGGATTGCGGGACCAAAACGAAATCGAGGACATCATGTCCGCCGCTATGCGGGGCGAAAAGACAGAAATTATTGACGAAACATGGGACTATGACCAACTAATGGAGCTCTCTTTTTATGCTGTTCTTCCCTCCGACTACTATACGGACAACGACAAAGACGGCGTTTGGGCAGATATGCGTGACAATGAAGATTATATGAAAATTACTGCAGAAAACGGAATACAGTTAAAAGTCTCCGGCATCGTCCGCCCCAACGAAGACGCGGTAGCAACATCCATACAAGGCGCGGTAGGATATACCTCAGAACTGACCCGCTATATCATCAATGAAACCAACAAAAGTGAAATTGTAATTCAGCAAAAAGAAAATCCGTCTACAGATGTGTTCACCGGGCTGCCTTTTGACGATGGGTCTATGAAAGAACCGGACACAAATGAAAAAGCCCAGGCGTTTGCTGCATACGCCGCATCTCTTTCTATAGAAGAAAAGGCGAATTTGTTTAAAAAGATTGCCGCTGAGATTCCTGCCGATACATTGGAACAAACAGTAAATCAATATATGGCCGCATATCCTGACCGTGTTTCTATGGAAACCGCCATTATAGAAAATTATAAAGAAGCTTCCGGCGCGGATGAAGAAACAGTGCGTAGCTACATTGGCAAAATGACCGACGAGGAACTCACAACGTTAATGCGGGAAAGCATCGCAGAAATGGCTACTGCCAAATATGCTAAGGAAACGGAAGCCACACTGGCATCGCTTTCCGCAGAACAGCTTGCCGCACAATTCGATGCTATGTTGTCTCAGACAGATTCCCAACAGGCCGCCGCTATGTATGACAGCCATATGCCCCCTTCCGTATCAGAGACCACCTACGATGAAAATATAGCCAAACTCAGCGCCGTAGATTTGGACACACCATCTGCAATCAATATATATGCCTCCAGCTTTGAGGCCAAGGACAAAATTGCAGAAATAATCGATGCATACAATACTGACGTGGAAGAGCAGGACAAAATCACCTATACCGACTATGTAGCCATTTTAATGTCCTCCATCACAACGATTATCAACGCTATCTCCTATGTACTGATCGCATTTGTGTCCATTTCTCTTGTCGTTTCGTCGATTATGATTGGTATTATCACCTATATATCCGTGTTAGAGCGGACAAAGGAAATCGGCATTCTCCGGTCTATCGGGGCTTCTAAGCAGGACATATCCCGTGTATTCAATGCAGAGACGCTGATCGTTGGTCTTGCGGCAGGAATGATTGGTATTGGCATCACTGTTTTGCTGTGCATTCCTGCAAGTCTGATTATTGAACATTTCACTGAAATTCCCAATATAGCTTCACTGCCCTGGCAGGCAGGAGTTATTCTGGTTGCTATCAGCATGATTCTCACACTGATATCCGGACTGATTCCTTCCCGGCTTGCCGCAAAGAAGGACCCAGTAGAAGCACTGCGGAGTGAATAAAATAGGTTTTGAAAAAGCCCCCTTTTAGAGGGGGCTTTTTGTTTCATAAAATTATTTTAATACGGTGCGCTGCCTGCCGTCCTAGGATATGGGATTACGTCCCGAATATTGGAGACGCCGGTCAAATACATGACCATCCGTTCAAATCCCAAGCCGAATCCGGCATGACGGGTACTGCCCCACCGTCTTAGGTTTACATACCATGCATAATCCTCCGCGTCTAATCCGCATTCCTGCATACGAGCAAGCAGCACATCCAACCGTTCTTCCCGTTGACTGCCGCCAATTATCTCTCCAACACCCGGTACCAGTAAGTCCATAGCAGACACCGTTTTTTTATCATCGTTCAGACGCATATAGAAAGATTTAATCTCCCTCGGGTAATCTGTTACAAACACTGGGCCCCGGAACACCTCTTCCGTAAGATATCTCTCATGCTCTGTTTGCAGATCTCGCCCCCACGCTATGGGATACTGAAAGGTACGCTCACTTTTCTCCAAAAGCTCCACTGCCTGCGTATAAGTTACCTGTTGGAAAGTACTGTAAGCAAGCGCCTCCAAGCGCGCCTGCAGCGTTTTGTCCACAAATTGATTTAAAAAAGCAATTTCGGCAGGACATCTCTGTAAAATATGTCGGATAATATATTGTACCATATCCCATGCCAGTGCCATATCATCAGAAAGATCCGCAAATGCTATTTCTGGTTCAATCATCCAAAACTCTGCCGCATGCCGGGTCGTGTTGGAATTCTCTGCACGAAAAGTAGGACCAAAAGTATAAATCTTCCCAAAAGCCTGGGCAAAAGTTTCTCCTTCCAACTGGCCGGATACCGTAAGATTGGCGCCTATGCCGAAAAAATCCCTGCTCCAGTCCACTTCTCCCTGCTGGGTACGAGGCGGATTGTTCACATCCAGGGTGGTAATGCGAAAAGTCTCTCCCGCCCCTTCGCAATCACTGGCAGTTATAATCGGCGTATGCACATATACAAATCCTCTATCATGGAAAAACTGGTGTACCGCATACGCCGTCTCGCTGCGCACTCGAAAAACTGCAGAAAATAAATTGGTTCTGGGGCGAAGGTATGCGATCTGCCGTAAAAATTCCACCGAATGACGCTTTTTCTGCAAGGGATAGTCCGCACCGCCGGTTCCTTCCAGCTGTACCGATGCAGCATGGATTTCCAAAGGCTGCTTGGCATCTGGAGTGAGCAACACCTCTCCCCGAACCACAACTGCAGCGCCTACCTGATACCGTACAATCGCGTCATATTCCGGCAGACGTGAACGCTCTAATACAATCTGCACACCGGTAAAGCTGCTTCCGTCGTTCAGATCCATAAATGCGAAGGCCTTTGAATCCCGTAGGCTGCGAATCCATCCGCCCAGCACTACTTCCCTGCCATCGTATTGTTCAAAATTTTCCAAAATATCCCGTATAAAATTTCTCTCCATTTTTATGCTCATTCCTTTCTTGCATTTGTGCCTTTCGGTGCAAACGAGGATTGAAAACGCCATACCTAGGTTATCGTTATTCTGTTTTCAAATTTTTTCTCCTTTGACGGGAAAGCGCCTCATATAAAAATATGAAGCGCTCTATTAAACCGGTATTACTACACAGTTTCCTTTTATTTATAGTATTCCACAAATGCATCGAACAAATGCATATCATAATCACCAGGAACATTTTTATAAAGTCCGCTGCCAATTCGTTCACTGTGCCCCATTTTGCCTAACACCCGTCCATCGGGAGAAGTGATACCCTCAATAGCGCAAACAGACCCGTTAGGGTTTTCCGGCGTCGTCATCATAGGATTGCCTGCTAAATTCACATATTGGGTAGCAATCTGCCCATTTTCCTCAAGGCGGCTAATCAGTTCCTCCGATGCTACAAACCGGCCTTCTCCATGGGAAATCGGCACCGTATAAACATCGCCGGGTTTTGTTTTCATCAGCCAGGGGGAAGCATTAGAAGCGACGCGGGTGCGTACTAGCATAGACTGGTGCCGCCCAATGGTATTATAGGTCAGTGTAGGGCATGTATCGTCCGTATCGATAATTTTCCCAAAAGGCACCAGTCCTAACTTTATCAGCGCCTGGAATCCGTTACAGATACCAAGCATCAAGCCGTCCCGTTTTTCTAAAAGCTCGCTGACAGCTTCTCGCACAGCAGCGCTGCGGAAAAACGCAGTAATAAACTTGCCGCTTCCGTCCGGTTCATCTCCGCCAGAAAATCCACCAGGGATAAAGATCCCCTGTGCCTGACGTGTCGCCGCGGCAAAGGTTTCAACAGACGCTGCAATTCCCTGAGCACTGAGATTATTAATCACCAAAATTTTTGCATTTCCGCCAGCGTTTTCGACTGCTTTAGCAGATTCATATTCACAGTTTGTGCCTGGAAATACTGGAATAAGCATAGTAGGCCGAGGAACAGAGACACAAGGCTTTTTCCAGGTGGTGGCTTCAAAGTTATATACATCTACCTTCTCGGCAGGTTGATTGGCGTTTTTCGGGAACACTTCTTCCAAACGACTTTCATACTTTTCAATAAGTGTCCCCAAGCTTACCGTTTCTCCAGCAAATATGATAGCCGATTCTGTTGTAGTTTTTCCCAACAGCGTTGCATAGGGAGACTCAATCTCACCGTCGGACAATTCCACGATAAATGAACCGTACCGATAAGCAAACAGCTCTTTCATAGAAACAGAATCTGCATAGGTAAATCCGATGCCATTACCAATCGCCATTTTGAATACCGCTTCCGCTGCACCGCCGAATCCCGGTGTATAAGCACAGCAAATACGTCTATTTTGTGCAAGTGCAGAAACCAAATCAAAAATTTCTAAAACATCTTTTGCACGGGGGATTCCCTTCTCGTCATAAGAAGGACGCAGCCACAGAACAGTACTGCCTGTCTGTTTAAATTCTGGAGACAAAATGTTTTCCATTTTGTCTGTAGTAGCCGCAAAAGATACCAATGTAGGCGGTACATCCATGTCCTCAAAGGTACCGCTCATAGAATCCTTGCCGCCAATAGACGCTACGGAAAAGTCCAGCTGCGCACGCAGGGCGCCCAGAAGAGCAGCTAGAGGCTTACCCCACCGTTTTTCATCTTTGCCGGGCTTTTCAAAGTATTCCTGGAAGGAAAGATATACATCTTCAAACGATGCGCCAGCTGCTATAAGCTTAGAAATCGATTCTACAACCGCCAAATACGCGCCGGAAGCGGGATCCTTTTCCAAAATATAAGGGTTACCGCCCCATGCCATCAAAGAACACGTATCTGTGTCTCCATGCTCCAGGGAAATTTTATTTACCATCGCCTGAATCGGCGTACGCTGGTATTTGCCTCCAAAAGGCATCAGCACGGTTCCCGCTCCTACAGTAGAGTCGAATCGCTCGGACAGTCCCTGCTTAGAGCATACATTTAGATCCTGTACCAATGCTGCCATACCTCCTGCAAAATCTGCCGGTGTTTCTTTGGCAAATACAGAAGGTGCAGCGGGCGCTATGTCGATATGCTTAGGAGCGCCGTTTGAATTCAAAAATTCTCTAGACAGATTTACGATCTGCTGACCGTTCCAGTGCATAGTGAGCCTAGGCTGCGCCTGCACCGTCGCCACCACCGTCGCCTCTAAGTTTTCTTCCCCAGCAAGGGCGATAAACCGTTCCACATCACAGGATTCTACCACTACCGCCATCCGCTCCTGGGATTCAGAAATAGCCAGCTCCGTACCATCCAGTCCTTCATATTTTTTAGGAACTGCGTTTAAATCAATATCAAGTCCGTCGGCAAGTTCACCGATAGCTACAGAAACCCCTCCGGCACCAAAATCATTACAACGCTTAATCATGCGGGACGCCTGTGCATTGCGGAACAAACGCTGGAGCTTGCGTTCTTCCGGCGCGTTGCCTTTCTGCACCTCCGCACCGCAGGTTTCTAGAGACGCTGCCGTGTGCGATTTGGAAGAACCGGTTGCACCGCCGCATCCATCCCGGCCAGTACGTCCTCCAAGTAGGATAACAATATCACCGGGCTGTGGCCGTTCTCTGCGCACATTTTTCGCGGGAGCGGCAGCGACTACTGCGCCAATCTCCATCCGCTTTGCGGCATATCCATCGTGATACAGCTCGTCCACCTGTCCAGTAGCCAAGCCAATCTGGTTTCCATAGCTGGAATATCCTGCCGCGGCAGTAGTGACAATCTTTTTCTGGGGAAGCTTTCCAGGAATCGTATCTGCAACCGGGCGTGTGGGATCTGCGGCGCCTGTAACGCGCATAGCGGCATAAGCATAGGAACGTCCAGACAACGGATCGCGGATCGCACCGCCAATACAGGTAGCTGCGCCGCCAAACGGCTCAATTTCCGTAGGATGGTTGTGCGTCTCATTTTTGAATAGCAACAGGAAGTCTTCCTCGCCCTGCTCTGTATGCACTTTGAATTTCACAGTGCATGCATTGATCTCTTCGCTTTCGTCCAGATGTGGAAGTTTGCCCTGCGCCTTCAAATACCGAGTTGCCACCGTGGCAATATCCATCAGGCAAATCGGTTTCGTGCGGCCAAGCTCTTTGCGTATAGTCAAATAGTCCTGATACAGCGCCTCCAGCTCTGCATCTGCAAAAGTCACATGGTCGATTTCTGTAAGGAATGTAGTATGCCGGCAATGATCAGACCAATAGGTATCGATCATACGGATTTCCGTAATGGTAGGATCCCGCTGCTCTGCCACAAAATACTCCCGGCAGAAACGGATATCATCCAAATCCATAGCAAGACGGTATTTTTCAATAAATGCCTCAAGTCCCGCCTCGTCCAACGCGGTGAAGCCAGTAAGTGTCTCTACCTGGCTGGGTATAGAATAAGTTGTCTCCAGAGTGGAGGGCAAGTCCAGAGATGCCTCTCTGCTCTCCACCGGATTAATCAAATACTGTTTCAGGACACGTACATCCGTATCTGTAAGAGAACCCTCCAACACGTATATCTTAGCGGTACGCACCAGCGGCTTCTCTCCCTGAGAAATAATCTGCACACACTGCGCTGCAGAGTCTGCCCGCTGGTCAAACTGTCCCGGCAAGTATTCTACAGCAAAAACGATACTGTCTGCCGGCGCCATAATTTCATCTGTAATAATATCCAGCTGGGGTTCAGCAAAAACAGTGTATTTGCAAGCTTCAAATACATCTGCTGGGATGTTTTCCACGTCATACCGGTTCAAAATGCGTACGCCCGTAAGATTTTCAATTCCTAAAAATCCGCGGATATCGGATAAAAGTGCCGCGCTTTCTACGGCAACATCTTTTTTCTTTTCTACATATAGTCTGAATACCATATCGCCTTTCGTCTCCTCCGGTATTTATTCTGCAGCGCAGGATAATGCCTGCAGCGCCCTATGGCCTATATCTCTGCGGCAGTATGCATTTGTAAAAGTAATTTTACCAGCCGATGCATATGCGTCATGAATTGCTTTCTGCAAATCAGATGCTCTGGCAGTGACGCCAAGCACTCGTCCGCCGGCGCTGCACAATATTCCGTCCTGCAGTTTTGCTCCTGCAAAGAATACCTGAGCATCCAGATGTTCTGGCACAGTAATTGGAAAGCCTGTTTCATATTTTCCCGGATATCCATTGGATGCCAAGATAACGCAGCAGGCGCTGTCTTTTGAAAATTCCACCGGCACCTGGGAAAGGGTGCCATCGTGGACTGCTTCCATAACGGTTAGCAAATCGGTCTCCAACAGCGGCAGTACTACCTGGGTCTCTGGATCTCCGAAACGGCAGTTATATTCGATTACCTTTGGGCCATCTGCCGTGAGCATCAGGCCAAAGTACAGACATCCTTTAAAGGGTCGCCCTTCCGCCTGCATCGCTCGAATCGTAGGCAGAAAAATCTTTTTCATACATTCCTGTGCTACCGCTTCTGTATAGTAAGGGTTGGGAGCAATCGTACCCATTCCGCCAGTGTTAAGCCCCATGTCTCCATCTAAAGCACGTTTATGATCCATGGAAGATATCATGGGAATCAGTGTTTCTCCATCTGTAAAGGCGAGCACAGATACTTCCGGTCCGGTGAGAAACTCCTCCACTACTATGGATGTACCGCTTTCGCCAAAAATTTTCTCTTCCATCATAGCTCGAACCGTTTCCTGGGCTGCCTGCAGATTTTCTGCAATCACTGCGCCCTTGCCAAGCGCCAAGCCATCCGCTTTGATCACGGTAGGCATGG
>CANRVI010000020.1 GCA_947643245.1 uncultured Clostridia bacterium
AGCTTCAACAAGGTCACCGTGGATTCCGACACCGCCACCAACGACACGCTGTACAGCAAAACCCCTGTACAATATCAGGGTACTGTTTTCCCAGAGCCGTATATGACAAAAGCCCTGTCCGCCGCGGCCAAGGGAGATGAAGATAAAATCTCCGCCGGTATTGCACGGCTATTGGAGGAAGATCCCACATTGTGCTACGTAAACAATGCAGAAACGAAACAGCTTACCCTGTCCGGTATATCGGATATTCATTTGGACGTAGTCCGCTCCCGTCTAAAAAACCGGTATGGCACCAAAGTAATTTATACGGACCCCAAAATACCCTACCGGGAGACGATCAAAAAATCCGTCCAAGTGGAAGGGAAACACAAAAAGCAATCTGGCGGATCCGGTCAATACGGGCATGTAAAAATTACTTTTTCTCCCGGTGTAGAAGAGGGACTGACATTTACCCAGTCTGTTGTAGGCGGCACGGTTCCAAAGGGATTCTATCCCGCCGTAGAGAAGGGGTTGCTGGAAGCCATGCAGAAGGGGGTACTTGCAGGATATCCCGTGGTACATCTCGCAGCAGATTTGTTTGACGGCTCCTATCACGCAGTAGACTCCAACGAAATTTCCTTTAAACTTGCGGCAAAGTTGGCATACAAAAACGGATTGCCTCAGGCAAATCCCGTTTTGCTGGAACCGGTAGGGGAGCTGAAAATCTCCGTTCCCGATTCCATGGTGGGAGACGCTATGGGCGATTTGAATAAGCGCCGAGGCCGGGTAATGGGTATGAACCCGGATGAGTCCAGAAACGGCTATACCATTGTAGAAGCAGAAGCGCCCCAAGCAGAACTGCAGGATTACACAATTGTCCTGCGAGCAATGACCCAGGGACGCGGCATGTACACCTATCGATTCGTACGATACGAGGAGGTACCCGCATCAGAGGCACAAAAAATTATTGCCCATGCAAAAGCGCAGGCAAAAGAAGAGTAAGAACTTAATTTTCAACTTAATCGTTTGCATAAAATCACCCCACGATTTTTTTCGTGGGGTGTATCCATATAAAGCGCCCGCCGACATACCGGCGGGCGTTCTTTATGCAATCAGTGAATGATAAAGTGCTCAGTGTCCTTATCGAACAGGTGTACTCTAGATGTGTCGAATGCAACACGGATGACATCGCCGGCACGCGCCTTGGAACGGCTGGAAACCCGTGCAATCATGTTCTGCTCTTCGCTTACCAGATACAGATAAATTTCTGCACCCATCAGCTCTGTAACTTCTACATCTGTTTCTACGATGCTGTCCGGCATAGCGGTAAGATACCGATCTTCATCATGAATATCCTCGGGACGGATACCCATGATAACTTCTTTGCCGATATAATCCTTCAAAATGGGATTGCTTGCCTTTTCAGCAGGCAACTTAATGGTATTAGGACCAAAGGAAAGGAAATACTGTCCCTTCTCTTCTTCCAACATACACTCGATGAAGTTCATCTGAGGAGTTCCGATAAAGCCTGCCACAAACAGGTTTACAGGGGAATCGTACAGGTTTTGAGGAGTATCTACCTGCTGGATCAGACCGTCTTTCATAACAACGATCCGAGTAGCCATGGTCATAGCCTCTGTCTGGTCGTGTGTTACATATACAAAAGTAGTTGCAATTCTCTGATGGATCTTTGTAAGCTCAGTTCTCATAGTCGCACGGAGCTTTGCGTCCAGGTTGGACAGCGGCTCGTCAAGGAGGAATACCATCGGCTTACGTACAATAGCACGGCCCAACGCAACACGCTGTTTCTGACCACCGGACAGGGCCTTAGGCTTTCTGTCCAGAAGGTGGGTAATTTCCAAAATACGAGCGGCCTCTTCCACACGGCGCTTAATTTCTTCCTTAGGTGTTTTGCGCAGCTTCAGACCAAACGCCATATTGTCATATACGGTCATATGGGGATACAGCGCGTAGTTCTGGAACACCATTGCGATATCTCTGTCTTTCGGAGCGACGTCATTGACCAGCTTTTCACCGATGAACATTTCGCCTTCTGTGATTTCCTCCAGACCTGCGATCATACGCAGAGTTGTCGTCTTACCGCATCCGGAAGGACCAACCAGAATCAGAAACTCCTTGTCTTTGATTTCCAGACAGAAGTCAGATACGGCTGTTACACCGCCGGGATATTTTTTATAAATATGTTTCAGAGATAAGCTTGCCATTTATTCATCCTCCTTGGCAGGTTGCATACGGCACTGCCGTAATTTTTCTAAATTATATTATATCAGTATTTTTTCCAGATTGGAAGAGGGTTTTCATCCAAAATTCCTTTTCGCCCTTTGTGCATTTTGTCAATTCCGTTCACAAACTTTCCAAAAAACGTACGAATTTCGATTATATTTTTTCTAATTTTATTAGAATTTATTTTGCGCGATCGCGCAAACCAACTCCCGACACGCCTGCACATCTTTGTAATCTGCTATTTCTACTCCGGAATGGCAATAGCGCAACGGAATAGAAACACAGCCGGCTCTGCAGCCAGCTCCAGCCAACTGCAGGGCGGCGGTATCAGATCCACCCACTGTTAAAATCTCCTTTTGAACGGGGATTGCATGCTCCGACGCAATGCTTGCCATTTTCTCCGCAAGAAACCCATCGCAGATCACACTTTTATCCTTCAACTTTATAGCAGCGCCTTTCCCAAGGGAAACAGCCATAGGTTTCGCTCCCTTCACGTCTCCCGTCATAGTCACGTCCACTGCAATTCCAAAGTCCGGTTCTACATAAGAGGCCGCTGTCCGCGCCCCTCGCAATCCAACCTCCTCCTGTACGGAGAAAACAAATGTGATATCATTTTGAAAAGACGCTGCCTCCTGTGCCGCGGACATTAAAATTGCGCATCCTAATTTATCGTCCAAAGGGCGTCCACAGATTCTGTCCCCTGCCAGAGAAAAAAGCTGGCTTTCCAAAGAAAAGCAGTGTCCCACACTTACAAGGCACTCCGCGTCTTCCCGACTTTTCGCGCCGATATCTACCACAAAAGTATCTCCCTTGTAGTCCTCCGGCTTTACGCCTTCTTCGGGAATAAGTGCCCCCACCTGGCCGTTTTCAAATACTACCTTAGAATAGGCCGCCGCATGAAAGTCAATTCCCCCAACGGGGGCGCCTCGAAGAAAACCGTCTTCCTCAATAAACGTGACAATAAAACCGATTTCATCCATATGGGCACAGAACAAAAGCTTCTTGCCCTCTCCTCTTTTGCGGCAAATTACATTCCCCAATGCGTCACTCTCTACCGTATCAAAATAAGGCTGCATCTCCTTAGAAATGTACTTTCCAAGACGTGCTTCTCTGCCGGACACAGAAGGAATTTGCAGCAGTTTTTTTAAAATTGTACGCATTATAGTCTCCCTGCTTTCTTGGTCTTTAGGCTTTCGCACAAAGCATGCGTGAAAAAGTGTACTTACAACTTCGTATGTTGTATTTTTCACGCTATCTTACTTCTTTTCATTATACAAACGGTTGATCACAGCCATCAGAAGCTGTTCGATGGACTCTATATCTTTTTTGGCCACAACATTGGAAGCCGTATGAATATACCGAGCAGGCGCGCTAACTGCAGCGCACCGCACGCCAGTCCGAGACTTGTGGATGTGAGCTGCATCATTACCTCCGGATACATACTGTTTGATCTGACAAGGAATGTTTTCTCCCATTGCCGTCTCTAAAATCCAATCAGTAAAGGGCCGATCATAAATAGTACTTCTATCCATAAGGGATAGGGCGCCACCTCTGCCTAAATGGGCTACCTGCCGGTATTCCGGCGTACCGGAAATATCGCCCGCAGCCGTAGCTTCCAGAACAATAGCGTAATCTGGATCAATCCTGTACGCTGCTGTGCGGGCTCCGGAAATGCCAAGCTCCTCCCGGCAAGTAAAAGCAAAATACAAATCGCAGGCGGGGCGTTTCTCCATCTCATATACACGACGCATCACACTGCATAAAACAGCGCATCCTAATCGGTCGTCCAAGGCCTTGCCCTTGATATATCCACTCTCCTGTCCAAAGGAGACAAAATCACTCTCAAAGGTTCCGAAATCCCCAACGTGAACCACTTCTTCCGCCGCCTGCCGGCTTCCCGCACCGATATCCACATACAACTCGTCTATATCCAGCGCGCTGCCCCGATCCGCACTTTTTACAAGATGCAGAGGTTTTACGCCAAATACGCCCCGTACCTGAAACGCGGCATTTCCCACCAAAACACGCCGCCCGGCCAGTACTCGTGTGTCACTGCCGCACATGGAAGCAATTTTCAAAAGTCCCTCTTCCGTAATAGAACGGATCATAAATCCTACTTCGTCCATATGACAGGACAGCATTAGTCGCCGTGGCGATACCGCACCTTCTTCCATCGTACCCGTTCCACAAATTCGAGCCAGCACACCACCCATGGGGTCCGGCAAAAACTCGTCGCAGTACATGGCGATACGAGAACGGATTATATCCGCAACTGCATCCTCACAGCCTGAGGGACCAAATGCGCAGGACAGCTCTTCCAGTAGGGACATGGTTGTCCAATCTTGTTTCACGACCGCAGTCCCTCCTCTTCTGCGGCGGCAGCAAACAGTGCCGCCGCATATTCTATATCTACAGTATCCACCGTCTCATTATAGGTATGCATGGAGGTAATCGGTACACTGACCACTGCTGTTGGAATACCTGCTCCTACAAGAGAAAGCATCGTCGCATTGGTGCCCGTGTCGCAGGCATCTACACAGGTCTGACAAGAAATCTCCCGCTGCCGGCACAGCTGCAGGAGACGCTCTGTCAGTCTGCGGTCTGTTACTGCGGAAAGAGACAACACCGGCCCATTGCCCATTTTTCCGCTTTCATCCTCCCGCACGCCGGGGGCAGATGCAAAGGTAACATCGGTCACAATAGCCGCATCCGGCCGGATACGATATGCTGCAGCGCTGCAGCCGGACGCCATTCCGGCCTCTTCTCTAGCTGACAGGGTAACATACAAATCCCATGCCATATTTTCCCTTTTTGCCATAGCAGCTCCCAGAACCGCTGCTGCACAGCAAGCTTTGTTATCCATACTGCGCCCGCATATTCTAGAACCTAGGAGAGATGCGGTTTTTTCATAAAAACCCACCGGTGTTCCAATATCCACCAGCGTGCGTAAGGTTTCTCTATCATATCCGGTGTCAATCAGTAACTCCTCTATTTTAGGAGCCTGCTTATAGTCTTCTGCTTTTTGCAGATGGGGCGGCACCGCGCCAATCACGCCATACAGCGTTTCTTTTCCATAAATCAGCACTTCTGCCGCCGGTAGGATTCGTCGGTCCAGCCCGCCGATGGAGACTACCCGAAGAAAGCCTTCCTCCGTAATGTCACGCACCATCATACCGATTTCGTCAAAGTGGGCATCCAAAAGCAGCTTTGGTGCGCCCTGCTTTCCACAGCGCCGGACAAAAACATGGGTACCGGAAGGATCCGGAATATATTCGTCAAAGTAAGGCTGCAGGATAGAACAAAGTGTCTCCCGTCCTTGTTCTTCTTGCCCGGATATGGACATAATAGAAGTAAGAGACGTTACCAATTCTTTGGTATCAGGATACATGTATATACTCCAATCTCAAAGAGAATTTATAATTTCACAAAAACGCTCCCCGCGTTTTTCAAAGTTGGCAAACGCATCAAAGCTTGCACAGGCAGGGGACAACAGTACAGCGTCGCCGGCATCGGCACTGCCCGCCGCAGCGTGCACCGCATCTTCAAAGTCCGGCCTGCAGAGCAGTTCAATCCCGCTGTCCGCAAATCCAGGCTCTTCCAAAATCGCCTTTTTTATTTTCTCCATGGTTGCGCCTGTCAATACAACAGTTTTTATATTTCCGTGAGAAATCAACGCTTTTGCTAGAGGTGCAAAGGGGATATCCTTATCATAGCCGCCGCAGATAATACGGATGGGGCAGGTGTGTGCAGAGATTGCCGCTGCCGTTCTGGTAGGTGAGGAATCAATAGAAGAATTGTAATACCGCACTCCATCCAGCTCCCGCACCAGCTCCATCCGATGCCGCACCCCGCCAAAAGTTTCTGCCACAAACTTCGCCGCCGGGGCCAAAACAGACGGGGCGCTATCGGTAAGAGCCCAAACCGCCGCCACCGCCGTAGAATAATTCTCCAAATTGTGTGCGCCGGGAAGCCGAATCACATCGGTTTCAAATAGGGTATGTTCCTTGTCTGTGCCGCTGTCATACAAAGTCACGCAGCCTCCCTTGGGATATACGCCCCCTGCCTGGGTTTGCAAAAATGTGCGTGGGATGGGACTGCGGGAAAACCATACTACCGACGCGCTGCAGCCCATACCTAATGTACGGCACACGCTGTCGTCATAGTTCAGAACTGCTCTGCTACAGCCTGCGAGAATCTTTGCCTTTGCCTCGATATACTCCGCCATACCGGTATGCCAATTCAAATGGTTTGGAGTCACATTTTTAATTACTGCTACCGCCGGCGGTACACTGATGCTCATCAACTGAAAGCTGGAAAGCTCTGCCGCCACCGTATCTCCAGACGTCATATCGTTGATCCTATGCAACAGTGGCTCTCCGATATTTCCGCCCAGAAAAACCTTCCGGCTTGCGGAGCCAAGCTTCTCCAAAATTTTACTAATCAGCGTCGTGGTGGTACTTTTGCCGTCACTTCCTGTCACTCCGACCACAGGACAGGGTGTATGCTCTAAAAACATCTCCATTTCCGAAGTAATCACACAACCGCCATCCTTTGCCTGCAAAAGCTGCGGCAGGTCCGGCCGAAATCCCGGAGAGCGGAACAGATAATCTCCCTTTATATTTTCCAAATAATCCTCGCCCAGAATCATTTGAGCGCCCATGTCCTGTAAACGCGCACCGGCCTCTCCAAGATCCTCTATACTTTTGCGGTCTCGGACAATCAGATGGGCGCCAGCTTCAATAAGTACCTCTGCCAAGGGCATATTGGACACGCCGGCGCCAAGCAGTATCACGGTTTTTCCAGCAAACATTTTTTCAAAATCAAAACACATTTGGATCCCTCCAATATATAAAGCTATATAAAGCGTTTCTTCATCATTATATACCGACTTTGAAAAATATGCAACCAAGTCCTGCAACTTAACTGGTTTATCTTTACAAAGACAAAAAAATTTGGTACAATGGTTTATCTATTATTTTACTGTGGAATCCTAATTTAAGCATGCGAAAGGAGGTGGCACACTTGGAAACACAAAAATTTTCTCTATGGAAAAAGCGGCACACCCTCCCCACAATCTCCAAAAAAGCTGCCATAACACTTTTGCTGCTGATTATTGCAGCCGCCATTCTGCTTCCGGGAGGCGTCTTTGGCGTGTTCTATCTGACGGTGGCAGGCGCTCTGCTGGCAATGCTGCTCACAGCCGACCGAAGCCTGCTTTGGCTTCTGTCCATTCCAGGCGTAGGCGTAATGGCATATTTGACCCACGCACTTTTTGCGGCAGAAGGAACAAGTGCGCTCTGGAGCCTTGCTGCGTTTTTGTTTATCCCTGTTGGCATGGCGCTTGCCGCCTGTATCTATAACCGACAAAATCTAACTGCAACCGTAGTTGTCCTCTCTGTAGTGTTTGGGGGCATTTTATTCTCCCTAGCAGCGCTGCAGCTACAGCTACAGTATGGCGACATCCGTGAAGGCTTTGCTGCCTTGCGCGACCAGTTTCAGGACGGGCTGACAAGCGTGCTCACTTCTATAGGGCTGCCTGGTGAGAACGGTATAATGTATGTATATACGGAAAAGGAAGTGCAGAGCATCGTCCAATCTATGATTCTGCTCCTCCCAGCAATGGCCGCGCTGACATGTGAGCTTTTTGCATACCTTACTGCTAAAATATATCGGCTGCTTGCCCTGTCCTTTGGAGCAGACTTTCTTTTTGCAAGGGGCAAATGGCCCCTGACTGCCAGTATTCCCGCCTACATCATATTGGTTGTCAGTTACTTTTTTACCGTGTTTTCGTCCGGGTCTTCCGTGATTAGCTACGCAGCTGTCAACCTTTTATATATTTTTCTGCCGGTCACCTCTGCAGGAGGATTTCACGAGCTGTTTTTTGCCGGCAAAAACCGCTCTGGTAAAAGACATACAAGAAGCCGCATTCCTCTAATTGTTTTGTGTGTGGGACTCTTTATGTTGTCCCCGATTTCTTTGTTTATCCTTTTATCTTTTTGGGGCGCGATTCGTACGTTGGGTACCGCCCTGCGCAACTGGCTGATGAAGCGCGGCAGCTCTGACTCCTAACAGAAAGGAAGGCTTGTCTATATATGAACCCCCAGCATTCCTACAAATTTAGTCTTGCAGACATGCTTTTCTGCAGCATATTCGCATTTGTTGTTATAGTAACGCAAGCGTTGCTTACCGCCCTTTTCGGGAAAGCTCTTCCAACAGGAATTTTTTTACTGGCAATATATGCGGCGGGCGTGTTTGTCTTTCTCTATCTGCGCCGCCGTCCCTCCGAAATGCTGGGCAGAGACGATTCTCTTTCGAAAGTTGCCAGTGTTCTTTCTGATGCCGTCATTCAAATGGATATCCCCGTGGTAATCTGTCCTGCAAATGCAGACCGCATCATCTGGCACAACAAGGCAGCTGAATACCTCTTTGCAGACGCCAAGCAGGAAACCCATTTCGGCCAGCTGTTTTTTCATATACCAGAGCCGAACGAGGGAGGAGGAGAGCGGAGGCTCACCTGTAAAAACCAGATTTTTCAGCCCAGCAGCGTCACCGCTGAGGGCAAAGACGGAAAGCTTTATCGAATTACTATTCTTCACGATATCACCCTGCAGGCTGCTGCCGAAACGGCAATGCGTGGAAAGGAATGTGCTGTAGGGTATGTTATGGTAGACAATCTGGACGAACTGCTTAATTATGAACAAGAGGATTATCGAAATGCTTCCGGCAAAACAGAGCAGCTGCTGCGCAGTTGGGCCGGATCAGCCGGCGGAGTTCTGAAGGAATATCAGCAAGACCGGTATATCTTTTTATTCGAAAAAGCACATCTTCAGTCCTTTATGGAGTCCGGATTTTCTATTTTAGATGACATTCGGGACATTCGGATTGGAGAATCCAGTATTTCCGTAACCATTTCAATGGGCATCTGTGCCGTAGGCGGTACTCTTGCAGAAAAAGAAAAAAACGCCCAGATCGCCCTGGACACAGCGCTCCAGCGCGGCGGCGACCAGGTTGTCGTTCGGGGAGACGGCACACTGGACATCTATGGCGGAAGAACCAAGCTTCCGCAAAAGCGAACTAAAGTACGGGCCAGAGTCATTGCAAATGAGCTTATCTCCCGTATTTCCATTTCCTCTAATGTGCTCATTATGGCCCACAAATATGCGGATTTTGATGCTTTCGGTGCGTCAGTAGGGCTTGCCCGAATCGCTCTGTTCTGCGGCGTTCCTGTAAATATCGTTACCGACCCTGACGATACCAATTTGGATCGCTGCCGAGAATGGCTCGCAGACGAGGGCGAATACAGCAGTATGTTTGTAAGTCCCCAAGAGGCGCTGGACTTTGTCCGGTCAGACACGCTGCTGATTATCACAGATGTAAATAACCCCTCCCAGTTTGAGTCTCCGGTTTTGGCGGAACACTGCAAAAATATTGTAATTATTGACCACCACCGAAAAACCATTGATCTTGACCATCCCCTGCTGATTACCTATATTGAACCATCAGCGGCGGCCGCAAGCGAATTAGTAGCCGAAATGCTGGAACAAATTCTGCCCGGCGAGATGTTGTTGCCCCATGAAGCGGATCTGATGCTGGCAGGCATCCTTTTAGATACAAACCACTTCACAAAAAATACCGGCACACGTACCTTTTCCGCTGCGTTGTATCTGCGCAGCAGAGGAGCGGATGTAAGCGAAGTACAGGAATTTTTTAAAACAGAGCTGGATGAATTTCAGCGAGAGCTGAAATTTCATTCCAATGTAGAAATATACAAAGGGATTGCCGCTATCGCCTGTGCTAATACAGAATGCACCGTCAAAGACAAAGTTCCGGCTGCAAAGGCGGCAGACCGGCTTCTCACAGTTGAAGGGGTCAAGGCTTCTTTTGCAATTGTTCCGATCGGTGATGAAATTCATATCTCCGCCCGCTCTCTAGGCACTATAAATGTACAATTGATCCTGGAGGAGCTGAAAGGCGGCGGACACTTTGATTCTGCAGGAGCCCGCATGGAAGGCGTGTCTGTTTCTGAAACCGTACAGCTTTTGAAGGAAGCGCTGGATCGGTATCTGAAAAGCGCCGACGCAGAAAAAGAACCGCTCCAGGGAAGCCAAGCAAATCGTTCATCCATATAAGGAATATATATCAGGAAAGGTAAATAAAAACTATGAAAGTATTATTATTGGCAGACGTAAAAGGAAAAGGCAAAAAAGATCAGATTGTAAACGTATCAGACGGATACGCACGCAATTTTTTATTCCCCAAAAAGCTTGCAGTAGAAGCTGATGCAAAGGCACTGGCAGACGCCAAAAGCAAGGAAGAGGCAAAGGAATTTAAAATTGAGCAGGATAAAGCGGCGGCTAGGGAACTGGCTTCAAAATTAGAAAGCGTGATTGTAAAAATTAAAGCTACGGCAGGGGCCGACGGCCGCCTATACGGAAGCATCACCACCGCTGATATAGCTGCAGCGCTGCAGGAACAAGCCGGAATCCAGCTGGATAAACGAAAGATCGTTACAGACAGTGCAATCAAAGCATTCGGTTCTTATTCTCTTACAGTGAAGCTTTACCCGGAAATTCAGGGCAAGCTGAATCTAGTAGTCTGCGACTGAGGAAGAGGACGTGAACGCACAACTGGATAGGAAAATGCCCTTTTCTCTAGAGGCGGAGCAGTCTGTACTCGGCTCTATCTTAATTGATCCCGCTTGCCTGGATACCATTACGTCTATTGTATCTATGGACGATTTCTATTTGGAAGAGCATCAGAGTATCTACGCTGCTATGCAGGGCATGTACTTAAAAAGCAAAAATATCGACGTGGTCACCTTAATTGATGAGCTGGTTAAAGAAGGAGTATACGATGACGCTGGGGGGAAAGAATATATTCGCCTGATTGCAGAGACTGTCCCTACCGCCGCCAACGTCAAGGACTACGCGGAAATTGTCCGGGATAAAAGTACACTACGGGCATTGATCGGCGCCTGCGAAGATGTAACAGAAGCTGCATATACCGAAGAAGAAGAGGTAGAGCGTCTGGTAGAAATGGCGGAAAGCAAAATATACGCCATCGCCGAGCAGAAAGATAACAAAAACTTCGTCCATATTAAAGATGCCCTCTTACAGGTTTACAATCATTTACAGCAGCTGATTACAAACAGAGAAGAAACCCAAGGTATGAAAACGGGATTCTCTGGATTAGACCGGGTACTGGTGGGTATGGGAAAATCAGACCTGGTACTGGTAGGCGCCCGCCCTGGTATGGGGAAGACCTCCTTTGCCATGAACGTGGCTGTGTCTGCCGCAAGACGCTCAGGAAAAGCCGTATGTGTATTTTCCCTGGAAATGTCGGCGGAACAGCTGGTAACACGGCTTTTATCCAGTGAAGCTTTGGTAGACAGCTATCATCTACGCTCCGGCGAACTTACTGACGAAGACTGGCAAAAGCTGGCCCATGCATCCTCTATACTGTCCGATTGTCAAATTCTTATCGATGACACAACCGGCATGACGGTGACAGGTATGATGGCTAAGCTGCGCCGGGTGAAAAATCTGGGATTGGTGGTCATTGATTATCTGGGACTGATGCAGTCTGAACATCGCAACGACAACCGGGTGCAGGAAGTTTCGGAAATTTCTCGAAATTTGAAACTGATGGCAAAGGAATTTGAGGTTCCGGTAATTTGCTGTGCCCAGCTATCCCGTGGACCAGAATCCAGAACGGACAAGCGGCCTATGCTGTCTGACCTGCGTGACTCCGGTGCAATTGAGCAGGATGCAGATATTGGTATGTTTCTCTATCGTGAAGAATATTATAAAGATAAGGAAAATCCTCAAAACACCGCGGAAGTTATTGTGGCCAAAAACCGCCATGGTTCTACTGGAAAGGTAGAGATGGGTTGGCTTGGGCAGTATACGAAGTTTACCACAATTGATACAGAGGAAAATTATTGACTTTTGCCAAAGAAACACTCTCAACAGAGAGTGTTTCTTTTATTTTGTATGTCTTAAAGCAGTTCTCCTGTTATTCCTTTAGTAATAAAACCGGAAACAAGTGTTTTCAGTTTTATTGATATAGCACCGCATTCATTTTTTGTTTACAGCGCCATCGCAGTTTTTTTACATGGTTGCTTTATTTTTTTTGAAAAGTTATTGTATTGCAGTCAAAATTGTGATATATTAGATTTGTATGCGTATGCTGAAAACCTGTATATAGGCTGGCAAAATCTTTACTATATACAGGGATTTATAAAGAAAGGATTTTGAAGATGACCTACAACAAAAAATCTGTCGAAGACATTGACGTATCCGGTAAGCGAGTGCTTGTTAGATGCGACTTTAACGTACCAATGAAAGATGGCGCGATTACAGACGACAAGCGTATTGTCGGCGCATTGCCTACCATTCAGTATCTGATGGAACACGGTGCAAAAACCGTTCTCTGCTCACACATGGGCAGACCCAAGGGGGAGGTAAATTCCAAGTACTCCCTGGCTCCTGTTGCAAAGCGTCTTTCTGAGCTTCTGGGTAAAGAAGTGGTTTTGGCTGACGATGTAATCGGCCCCGATGCTAAGGCAAAGGCTGCCGCTTTAAACAACGGCGAGGTTCTCCTGATTGAAAATGTACGTTTTCATAAAGAAGAAGAAAAAAATGATCCCACCTTTGCAAAAGAACTGGCTTCAATGGCAGATATTTTTGTAAATGACGCCTTTGGCACCGCACACCGCGCCCATGCATCTACAGCAGGTGTTGCAGACTATCTGCCTGCTGTCTGCGGTTATCTGATTCAAAAAGAAGTAGACATTATGGGAAAGGCATTGGCTGACCCTGCCCGTCCTTTCGTAGCAATTCTTGGCGGTGCAAAGGTTTCCGATAAAATCGGTGTAATCAACAACCTGATTGAAAAATGCGACACTCTGATTATTGGCGGCGGCATGGCTTACACCTTCTTTAAGGCGCAGGGCTACAATATCGGCACTTCCATCTGTGAGGACGATAAAATTGAGCTTGCTGCCAGCTTAATACAGAAAGCTAAAGAAAAAGGCGTTAGCTTCCTGCTTCCTGTGGACAATGTGATCGGCCGGGAATATAAAGAAGATACCATTTATATGACAATTACCTCCGACTGTATCCCCGACGGGTGGATGGGGCTGGACATCGGCCCTGTTACCCGGGAACTGTTTTCTAAAACCATTGCTGGTGCCGGCACTGTAATTTGGAATGGACCTATGGGCGTTTCCGAGTGGGAACACTTTGCCGCAGGTACGATGGATGTAGCAAAAGCAGTTGCAGATTCTGGTGCGATTTCTATTATTGGCGGCGGCGATTCTGCAGCAGCAGTAGAGAATCTGGGCTTTGCCGAAAAAATGACGCACATTTCTACAGGAGGCGGCGCTTCTCTGGAATTTTTGGAAGGGCTGGATCTCCCTGGTATTTCCTGCCTTCAGGACAAATAATTGATTTTAGCTTGCGCGCAGCTATGTAGCTGCGCGCACATAAATATTTCCGCATAACACGGAAGTTTGAATATAAGAAAGGAATTATCATTATGAATAAAGCAACACGCAAGGCAGTAATTGCAGGCAACTGGAAAATGAACATGACTCCTTCCCAGGCAAAAGAGACTGTTGAAAAAACTGCCGCACTGGTTAAGGGAAAAGATGGCTGCGACATCGTTCTGTGTGTACCTTTTGTTGATATCGCCTCTGCCGTAGAAGCTGCAAAAGGAACTAACATAAAGATTGGCGCACAAAATGTACATTTTGCAGAAAGCGGCGCCTACACCGGTGAAATTTCTGCATCTATGCTTTTAGAAACTGGCGTGGAATACGTGATTATCGGTCACAGTGAGCGCAGACAGTATTTCGGCGAAACAGACGAAACAGTAAATCAGCGGACCAAAGCGGCGCTGACTGCAGGTCTAACTGTCATTCTCTGTGTCGGTGAAGTTTTGGAAGAACGTCAAAGCAATATTACAAACGAAATTCTTTCCATGCAAACAAAGCTGGCTTTGGCAGGTATTAGCACGGAAGATATGAAAAAAGTGATTATTGCATACGAACCTGTATGGGCAATTGGAACCGGCCTCACGGCAACGCCGCAACAAGCAGATGAAGCCTGTGGCTTGATCCGCAGTGTGTTGGCAGATTTGTACGACGAAACTACTGCACAAAGCACAACTATTCAGTACGGTGGAAGTATGAACGACGGCAATGCGGCGGAATTGCTGGCAAAAGTTCATGTTGACGGCGGGCTGATTGGCGGAGCGTCTCTGGTTCCAGAAAAATTTGACGCAATCGTGACTGCCGCGCAGTAAATAGTATTTATAAAATGCCTGCTGAAGCAATCTTCAGCAGGCATTTTTATGAACTATAAAGATCTATTCTATTTTTTTACAACCCAATTTCCAAATTTATTTTTACGGTACAAAAAAGGCCTCACGAAACTCGTGAGACCTTCCTTTTTCATCTAATTTTAACGCTGTGTCAAGCTGCGATCATTGCCTGCAATGCCAAAGCATCCGCAGCATCGATCACGCCATCGCCGTTGATATCACAAATTTCTTCTGCAACGGCAAAGTCACCATTAGTCAAAGCATACCGCATCTGCTGTGCATCAGCATTATCAACACTCTGGTCGTTATTAATGTCGCCGAAGTAATAGCCATTACTTGCAGCATATGCAGTGGGTGTCATTGTAGATGCATCTACAAATTTAAGGCCCATATCCATCGCATACTTCTGCGCAGCAGAATCTCTAGATGCACAAATGGTAGCATTGCTTAAAATTACATCCCCTTCTGCCAAAGAAGCCTGGTACCCATAAGCACCTGTTCCGATTTTCTTCACAGAATCAGGAACCTGCAGCACATCCAACGCACCACAGCGCGCAAATGCATAGTTTCCAATAGTCACTACAGAATTCGGAATCGTTACATTGGTAAGATCCTCGCACGCATAGAATGCGCCATAACCGATTGCTCTTGTTGCAGCAGGTACTGTAAAATCTGTGAGAGCTGTACCAGCAAATACTTTTCTGCCGATATCTGTTACATTATCAGAAGCTGCAACAGAAGCCAATGCATCGCAGTCCATAAACGTATAATCTTCCAGAACAGTTACACCATCGGGAATGGTAATAGCGGCAAGAGAGCTACACTCTCTAAATGCAGATTTATCCAGTTTAGTAAGTCCCTCTGGTAAAGTCACACTACTAAGAGAAGAACAACCACGGAAAGCAGCATTGCCAATAGCAGTTACATCAGAAGGAATTGCAATAGAAGAAAGCGCAGCACAACCGTAGAACGTCATGTCGCCGATTTCACCTACACCTGCAGGATAATTGATAGTCGCAAGGGATTTACACCCATAGAACGCGTTATCACCCAAAGCCTCTAATGTAGCAGGCAGGCGAATACTTGTAAGAGACTCACAGCTACCAAAAGCGGATCTGCCGATTTTGGTTACAGAGTCGGGAACATCCATGGTCTTCAATCCTGTGCACATAAAGAACGCAGTATCTTT
>CANRVI010000021.1 GCA_947643245.1 uncultured Clostridia bacterium
AACCCCCGGAATAGTAGAAAGGAGCGACACGTCACAAACACCCTGATGAGTGATTCCGTCTCCGGGAACAATTCCTGCCCGGTCAATGGCAATCACCGCATGAATATTCTGTATAGCCACATCCTCGCACAGCTGGTCGAAAGCACGCTGCAAAAATGTGGAGTATACTGCGTATACCGGCACGCTGCCTCCGATAGCAAGGCCTGACGCAAAGGTTGCAGCCGCTTCTTCTGCAATTCCCATATCGAAAAAGCGGGTTGGAAACATATATTTAAAATTGGTCAGTCCCGTTCCCTTATCCATAGCCGCAGTCACCGCCGCAATACGGGGGTTGTCCAGCGCCAGCGCACACAAATGGCTTCCGAATACAGAAGAAAACGTGCGTCCTGGCGGCGTACATACTCCCTTTGCTGGATCAAAACCACCAGCAAAGTGATACTGAGCCGGATGTTCTTCCGCCGGCGCATAGCCTTTTCCCTTTAAAGTGATCATGTGGATAAGTGTACACCGGTCTTTTGTTCTAGCCTCCCGAAGGAGCAACTCGATTTTTTTCTCATCGTTGCCGTCTACAGGTCCCAAATAATACAGCCCCATATTCTCAAATAAATTGGTTTTCATAATATGGCGCTTAAAAAATTCTTTTACATGGTAGGCACCCATGATCAGCCCCTCTCCAATATAGGGAAGCTTCCGAAGCGCCGTCTGCAGCTGCCGCTTGAAGGAAAAATATCTGCGAGAGGTGCGCAGCCGGGAAAAATGTCTAGACATGCCCCCCACGTTTTTAGAAATAGACATTTCGTTGTCGTTGAGCAGCACAATCAAACGTACTCCCTCGTCCGCACAGCAGTTGAGCGTTTCATATACCATGCCGTTGGTAAAAGAGCCGTCCCCCACAACAGCTACCGCGTAGCGGTCCGATCCCTCCATAGCCGCCGCACGGGCAATGCCTAAAGCTGCAGGCAGCGCACTACCGCTGTGTCCGGCGGTAAGTACATCATGGACGCTTTCTTCCCGATTGGTAAAACCGGATATGCCCCCAAATTGGCGAATAGTGTCAAAATCTTTGTACCGTCCGGTAATGAGCTTATGGGCATAAGCCTGATGGCCCACATCAAACAAAATAGCATCCCTAGGGCTGTCAAATACCCGGTGCAGGGCGATGGTAGCTTCCACCATTCCTAAATTAGACGCCAAATGTCCCTCTGTTTCCGACACGCAGGACAAAATTTTCTCCCGGATCTCCACCGCGAGATCGTCCAACTGAGCCGGACCCATTCCCTGTAAATCACTTGGAGAATGAATATTTTCTAAATATTTCATACTTTCCGCGCTCCCGCCTCTTTTGCTGCGCCGATAGCCAGCTGCATGGCCTTTCCGGACGCCAGCCGACGAATCCGCTCTCTCGTCAAACCGCTGCGGTAACGCTCCGTGCAAGTTCGCACCTGGCCGCCCAACGCCGCACTGCAGGCCACAGCAAAGCAAACGGTACCCACAGGCTTTTCCGCAGTGCCCCCATCTGGGCCAGCGATTCCGGTAACCGCCACGGCAATATCACATCCAAGTTTGGCGGCAGCTCCCACAGCCATTTGTGCAGCACAGGATTCGGATACTGCCCCATGGGTATGCAAAATATCCTGAGACACGCCCAGCACGCCTGCCTTTACTTCGTTGGCGTAAGACACAATCCCCCCCTGTAAAACAGCCGATGCTCCCGGCAGCGCGGTAATCCGCTGACAAATCATACCGCCAGTACAGGATTCCGCTGTACCGAACGTCAAACCCTTTTCTCTAAAAACAGACAGCAACGTGCGTTCCACTACGGCCGCAGCCGCCTCGGGGGTATCCGTACAAGCAAAAATATATTTCCCTGCAGCAGTTTCCCGAATCTTCTCCGCAGTAGCGGCGCACATCTCTTTGGCCTGCGCTTCATTCTCCGCACGGGCTGTAATGCGGATGCGCACATCATCTTCTCCAGCGTAGGGAGCGATGGTAGGGTTTTTCCCTGCGTCCATCATTTCCCGAAGAACAGATTCTGCCTCTCCTTCCCCGATACCTGTCAGATGCAGATTCAGAGAATAAAACGTATCAGGCGACAGACGGGAAAGCCACGGCAGTACTGTCTCTTCAAACATCAGTTTTAGCTCATGAGGTGGGCCAGGGAGCAACACGGCATATTTCCCATTCTGCTGAATGCCGATTCCCGGTGCGGTTCCCCAACTATTTGTAAACACGGTAGCGCCCACCGGCACCAAACATTGTTTTAAATTGTTTTCTGTAAAGGAGCGGCCCTTAGCATGAAAATAAGATACGATAGCCTCTTTAGTAGGCGCATCCTCCTCCATAGGCAGAGAAAAATACGATGCCACCGTTTCCTTGGTGATATCATCGCAGGTAGGGCCCAGACCTCCGGTGAGGACTACCAACTGGCTGCGGCTGTATGCTTCCTGTAGCGCCTGTGTCAGGCGGCCAGCGTTGTCTCCCACCACCGTTTGACGATAGAGAGGAATGCCTAACTCAGCCAAACGGCGGGCAAGGTATGCAGTATTTGTATTGGTAATATCCCCGAGGAGCAATTCTGTTCCTACAGAGATGATTTCAGCAGAAATATAATTTTGCATTCTATATTCACGCTTTCCTGTTTTGGATATTTTTTAGCTACCTTCATTCATATATATTATACACACAAACAATTACAGAATCAATAGAAAAAACCAGGCGCCATCTGCGTTGACATGGGACAGGGCACCCGGTATAATGGAGGGTAGAAGCAATGACACAAATAAAAAAACTGCTGGACTGCCAGACGGGAGACCGCTTCACTGTCTCTCAAATTCGGCTGGAGGAAAGCCTTTGCCATCGGCTGCAGGCACTGGGAATTGTCCCTGGCTGCCAGATACATGTTCTTTATAAAAAGCGAATCGGCACCATGGTGATACGCTGCCGGGGAGCGCGATATGCTCTGGGAGCAGGAGCCGCAAAGGGGATTGCAGGGGTAAGGGCTATATGACAATTGCGTTTGCAGGCAACCCCAACTGCGGCAAGACAACCCTATTCAATGCATACACCGGTGCGTCGCTGAAGGTGGCAAACTGGCCGGGTGTGACAGTAGAAAAAAAGGAAGGCACATATACCTGTAACGGGCAGCAGCATACGTTGGTAGATCTGCCGGGAATGTATTCTCTTTCGACCTATACGATAGAAGAGCGGGTATCCCGCCAGTTTCTTTTATCCGGAGCGGCAGATGTGGTTATAAACGTAGCGGATGCCTCCTGCCTTTCCCGCAGTCTATATCTTACGCTCCAACTAATAGAATCGGGACGCCCCGTGGTACTGGCGCTCAATATGATAGACATATTAAAAAAGCGGGGGCAGCGGCTGAATTTGGAGCATCTGTCGCAGCTGTTGGGGATTCCTGTGATTCCTGTCTGCGCACGTCGGCGGGAAGGCATATCTGTTTTGATAAAAAAAGCCCTTTGTGCAGATGTAGTCCAAAAAAATTCAGCCCCTTCCTTTTCTCATATACCGGTGGAGAAACGGTTTGCATGGATTGAAGCTGTTGTAGATGCCTGTCTTACAGGCCGGCGCCGGGCAGCCCTCACCGACCGGGCAGACGCCCTGCTGCTCCATCCCCTGTGGGGAACCTGTATCTTTTTTATCATTATGGCTGCGGTATTTCTCGTGACATTTTCACTAGGGGACTTAGCAAAAGCTCCTTTGGAATTCGGACTGGAGCGACTGTGTACTGCTGCAAGACAGGGATTGGACACTTTATGTACCACCCCTTGGCTCATTTCCCTAATCGTAGACGGTATTTTATCCGGCGTAGGCAGCATTCTCACCTTTCTGCCCAATATCATCCTATTATTTTTTGCCCTGTCCATTCTGGAGGACACCGGGTATATGGCTAGAGTAGCATACATTATGGATGGAATTATGGGATCCCTGGGACTATCCGGCAGAGCGTTTCTTCCTATGCTGCTTGGAATGGGATGTACCGTACCCGCCGTTATGGCAAGCCGTACCCTGGAAACACGCCGCGACCGGCTCCGGGTAATTCTGATTACCCCCTTTATGTCCTGCAGCGCGCGGCTGCCGGTTTACATACTTCTTGCCGGCGCATTTTTCGGGAAATACGCTTCCCTCGCCGCTCTGTCCATGTACGGAATGGGCCTGCTTACCGCCGCCGCTGTGGCCTGGTGTACAAAAAATTTGGGCAAAAAAGAAAAGCAGGCCCCCCTCGTGATGGAACTGCCCGACTATAAAATTCCCGCCCCCCGTACAGTCATTTTGTACGTTTGGGAGAAAATCCAGGACTATCTCACTCGGGCAGGTACCACGATATTTCTGGCATCTATTCTATTATGGATTTTGCTGAATGTAGGGCCCGGTGGTTTTGTCGCTTCCATGGAAAACAGCTTTGCAGCTTGGATCGGACAAAAAATCGCACCCCTTCTGGTCCCCTGTGGGCTGGGGATGTGGCAAATTGCAGTAGCGCTCATTGCCGGAATCGCCGCAAAGGAAGTGGTGGTTTCCTCTTTGGCAGTGCTGCTGGGCATCTCGAACATTTCTTCTGCCGCCGGAATGGATGCGCTTCGGTCTGTTCTGGCAGCTTACGGATTCGGTTCGATAAATGCATACGCCCTAATGGTGTTTGTACTGCTTTATATTCCCTGTGCAGCCGCGCTGGCAACAATCTGCAGCGAGACCAAAAGCCGTCTGTGGACTATAGGTGCAGCGGCATTGCAGATTGGCGCAGCATGGATTTTGTCTGCGCTGGTCTATCAGATAGGAAGTCTATTTTTATAAAGGAAGGATACAAATGTATACATATTTTTACAAGGAATGCCCGATAGGGCCCTTATGGATTTTTTCTGACGGAAAGGCAATCTGCGCAGTACACCTGGAAAAGGATGTTCTGCGCCCCGGCACTGAGGAAAATCCAGATGACCTTTGCCGCCGCTGTGCTATGCAGCTGCGGGAATATTTTATGGGCGAAAGAAAAGCCTTTGATTTGCCGCTGAAGCTGCAGGGAACAGACTTTCAAAAAAAGGTGTGGAACGCGCTGCTGCAGATTCCCTACGGTACTACGGTAACCTATGGGGACCTAGCTGTATTAGCGGGCCATCCCAAGGCGGCAAGGGCGGTGGGAACCGCCCTTCGAGGCAATCCCCTTTGGCTGCTTATCCCCTGCCATCGTGTAGTAGGCGCAACAAATCTAGGCGGCTACGGCGGGCCGCAGGGTGCGCCCATCAAACAGTGGCTGTTAAAACTGGAAGGCGCTCTGGGCGAACCAGAAAGGGATTAAGAAATTCACAGTTTGTCCGTTGCAATGCGCAGCTCAGCATGGTATACTTATACTAATTATTTCTACAATCAGAAAGGGAGCGCATCCCATGAAAATACTCCATACTGGCGATATCCATCTGGACAGCCCTTTTGCAGGTCTTTCCCCTGGCGCTGCCCGACAGCGGCGCAGCGATCTGCGGACAGCCTTCTCCGATATGATTGCCTTTGCCCGGCAGCAAGCGGTAGACCTTGTGCTAATCGCCGGGGATCTGTTCGATAAAATTTATGTGACCCGAGACACTATCGCACTGCTGTGCAGAGAATTTGCATCGCTGCATTGTCCGGTGGTTATTGCTCCGGGAAACCACGATCCGGCAGACGATAAAAGCATCTGGAACAAAAAAATTTTTCCAGAAAATGTTTATGTGTTTACCACATCAGAGTTCTCCTGCTTTTCCTTTGACACACTGCATTGCTGTGTATATGGATACGCGTTTGAAAGCGCTTCTCTGCACACTTGCCCTTTAGAAGGACAGGCAGTGAAGGATCCCACAAAAATCAACATCCTGTGTGCTCATGGAGACGCTACCTCCCCCATAAGTACATATGGACCTTTGCCCTCCGGCGCGCTGGAAGCCTTTGGTGCGGACTACTGCGCTCTTGGGCATTTCCACAATCCGGAAAATGCTACCGCTGCTCTGACCGTGCCAGGAGCGTATTGCGGCTGTCTGGAAGGCCGAGACTTTGGAGAAACAGGCGTCAAAGGTGCTGTTCTGGTCACTTTGGAAAAAGAAGGAAGCAACGCCGTGCTGGACTGGAAGCGAGTCCGTTTCTGCCGTAAGGTTTACGAACAGCGTACCCTGCAGCTGGACGGCACGGCAGAACAGGATGACGTGGAATCCGCCCTGCGGGCCTTGCTCCAGGAAACAGGGTTTGGCACAGATGTTCTGCTTCGGGTCATCCTGACAGGAAGCATAGACCCCAGCTTGTCTATAAATACCGCCGCTCTAACAGCAATCGAAACCAATCTGGCGGCCCTGGAAATTCGGGATGCAACTATGCCCACATGGAACGCCCAATTACTGCAAAATGACCAAGGAATCCGAGGAGAGGTGTACCGCCTTCTGCTGCCAAAATTGGAAGATGCGGACCCGTCAGTGCGTGAAACAGGCCGCAACGCTTTGCGGTATGCAATGGCAGCGCTGTCCGGTGAAGAACTTCCCACTCTGTAACAGGCCAGAAAGGCAACTAATGTTATGTATATAAAATCCATTCATATAACTTCTTTCGGTCCATTGAAGGACAAAGATATTGCGTTGGCTCCCGGCCTGAACGTCTTTGAAGGCGCCAACGAATCCGGCAAAAGCTCCATCGCCATGTTCATCAAGTTTATGCTGTATGGACTGTCCGGGAAAGGAAAAGGCAGCGAACTGCCGGAAAGAAAAAAATATGCCAACTGGGATACGGGATATGCCGCTGGCACAATGATCCTTTCTACCAAAAAGGGAGATTACAGGATTGAACGGGAACTGTATGTGCCCGTAGGAGAGTTGGATCGGGGTAATCTGCATGATAGACTGGTAGTAACGGATCCATCCGGCGAACGGTGCTGTCGGGGGGAGACTCCCGGAGAGGCGTTGCTTGGCATGTCAGAGCAAATGTTTTGTAACTCTGTGTTCGTGCGGCAGCTTGCAGACAACAGAATTGATGGTACCGGCATGACGGAAGCTATTGAAAATATTCTTCTTTCCGGAGATGAAGGAGTGAATTCCCGTAAAGCAGCTGCTATATTAGATAAAGAACGAAAAACACTGCTGCACAAAAACGGCGCCGGCGGTCAAATTTATATGCAGCGTCAGGAGCTACGCCGTCTGGAGGGAATGCGGGATGAAGAATCTAAAAAAAGCGCTGAGATCATCGCTTTGGAAAGCGCCCTTGCTGACAGCATGGCACTGATTGAAAGGCGCAAAAAGGAGGGCAGCCGGCTGGCCTCTTATGCACAGGCCTACGAAAAGCTGCAGCGAAAAGCTCGACTGGACACCGCTCTTGCCTATCAGTCAGAAGCAGATGGACTGATAGCACAGCTGGACGCCCTCGCACCTTATGGAGACATCCGGGAAAAAATGCAGCTGATGGAACGACTGTCCGCCGGGCGGCAAGGGTGGGAAAACCAACTGCGTACCATGCGCCGCTCTCTAGCTGCTATCGACGATGCTCTTCCTCCTGAAATGACACCGGAGGAAGAAGAAGCCGCCAGAAGCCAACAGCAAGAAGCAACGACTGCGTGCAAGGGAAGGAAAAGCGCTTTTACCGTATCGCTAATTCTGTTTGTTCTGGCAGCTATCAGCGGCTGCGCCGCCTTTTTCCTGCGTACCATAGATACATATCTTGCCGTCGGAGCAGTCGGTTTTGCCGGAATCGCAGCCATTTGCGGTGTCATTGCCTTTGTTCGCAGTCTGTCCCGACTGGAAAAATACCATAATATATTGCAGGAATGGGGCGTATCTGATACGGATGCTCTGGGAGACGTGATAGAAGAACGGATTCACCTTTCCAGACAGCGTCTATCCTCTGATTCGGAATACAGCATTTTAGAAACAGAAATCGGTGAGAAAGAAGCTCGGTTAAAAGAAGACACACAGACTTTGCGCGCCTGTGCCGCCCAGTTTACTGAAGAAGTACCTGATACGGATATTATGGCAGAGGGGGCCCTCGCGGCAGCAAAAAAACTGCTGGAGCAGCAGGTCCGTCTGCAGGAAGAATACCACACCGCCGCTGGCCGTCTGTCCGCCTTTGCCGACGTATTGGAGCCTGCAATACAGGCTCAAATTATAGAAGAAGCTACAGAAATTCTGTCTACGGAGGCCGGACAAATTGCCGCCGGATATACGCGAGAAGAAGCGGAAAAGGCCCGTGGAAACGCAGACTTTTGCCGCAGCTCTGCAGAGGCACAGCAAACCCGCCACATGGAAATGGAAAAAAAGCTCAGCGCTATGCGGGCAGTATTCGTCCCCCCTGCAGAACTAGCTGAAAAAACAAACGAGCTCCAGCAAGAACTATTGCTTCTGGAAAAACGTTACAGCGGTATTACTACCGCCATGGAGACTTTAGAGGCTGCAGGCAACAATTTACGTCAGGGCGTACTTCCCCGGATCGTCAGTGAAGCGGGGCTTTTGCTGGGCATGTTCTCCGGCGGAAAATATCCTACCGTAGGCATCGCAAAAGACTTTTCCATGCATTTGATTACCCAAGATAAAATCAGGGAGTTGGATTATCTCTCAAGAGGGACACAGGACGCCGCATATATCAGTCTCCGGTATGCTTTGCTGAACGTGCTTTTCCCGGGCGACCCGCCACCGGCAGTATTTGATGAAAGCTTTTCGGGAATTGATGCGGACAGGCTTGCAAAAATTTTGACGATGCTTTCCGCTGCCGGAGAGAAAGGGAATCAATCCCTCCTGTTTTCCTGCAGAAAGCTGGAAGGAGAAATCGTGCAGGCGCTGCCGGCAGGCGGCACGGATCAGGTGATTCGCCTGGAAGTACAAAAATGAGACCAGATACGGGAAGGAGGCTGCTTTTATGGATACAGCGTATTTAAAACGGGTGGGCTTGTACATTATCGGTGCCATATTATCCATCTGTCTCGTATTTTATCTGGGTTTTCATTTGTGGAGAACTTTTACCAGAGAAGTGAAAATCCAGCCCGTTTCGGAAACGACGATTGAAAAAACAACAGAAACAGGAGGATACATCTTTCGAAAAGAACAAACTCTCCTGTTCTCCGCAACAGGTAATGCAGAAAATAATACTTTGTTTCCGATGGTCAGCGACGGTAAACGTCTTTCAAAAGGCGCGCAAGCCGCCCGATTGTATACCGGCAGCAGTATAGACATACGAGCAAAGGTGGCGGAAATCGATCAGAAAATTGCGCTGCTCCAGGAATGTGTCAGCGGAGACGTAAAAAACTTAAAAAACTCTCAAACCATTGACAAGGAGATCGTCGCTATTCTTTCACAAATTCGTGCGGCTGGAGACAGCGGCAAAACAGCCGATGCCGGCATGCAGCGGGCTGCCTTTTTAGAGGCGGTAAACAAACGGATGATTCTATCCGGGCTGGGTACGGACTTCGGCAGTGAAATCGCCTCCCTACAGGCAGAGCGGGATTCCCTTGTGTCGGGTCTCGGCTCTTGCTTGGAAGCAGTTGCCACTCCCGTTAGCGGATATTATTATGCAGATTGCGACGGATATGAATCCGTATTTACAGCAGACTTTCTAACGGATGAAGCCCTGACCTACCAGGGGCTGATGGACAAGCTGCGCGCTGCCCCCGTATCGGACAGCAAAGCTGCCGGTAAAATCGTTACGGACAGTGCATGGTTTCTGGTATGCACCTTAGAACGGGAATACCAGAGCATCTATGAAAACACCGACAGCTGCACCGTATATTTCAGCGCTGGCGGAGAATATCGCCTGGACATGGAGGTCTACAAAATTTTAGAAGGAGGCGAGCGATTCGCCATCATTCTGACTACAAGAGAAATGCCAAGCGGTTTTGATTTCTCCCGAATGCAGACAGTCCGGTTTCCTACAGCGGAATATACCGGCTTTCAAATTCCAGTTTCTGCAGTGCGGGTTGTCGATGGAATCACCGGCGTATATGTGCTGGATGGTTCTACCGTGGCATTCCGGCCAATATCCAGCCTAGTAGTCACCGACGGATATTATATCGTAGAGACAAACCCGGATGCAGATCCACCTGAGGGATATCAGTGGCTTGCCCAGCATGAAAATTTGATTATAGAAGGTAGAGCACTGTACCATGGAAAGGTCCTCAGCGGCTGATAGAATAACGGAAAAGGAGTATGGACATGACCCCGGAAAGAAAATATATAATATCGGAAAATTACAAACGGATCACAGAAAAAATAGAAAACGCAAAGCTGCGGCGGGACAGTTCCATAAAAGGTGACGTAACTTTGCTGGCCGCTACCAAAACAGTGGATCCAGAGGAAATTCTTTTTGCCATTCATGAACTGGGCTTGCCTGCCGTAGGAGAAAACAAAGTGCAGGAGTTTCTTTCAAAATACGACATGCTGAAAGGCCAAGCGCCTCTGCATATACTCGGCCACCTGCAAACAAACAAGGTACGGCAGATTGTTGGAAAAGCGGATATGATAGAATCTGTAGATTCCTTGCATTTAGCCGTAGAAATTGGAAAACGCAGCCAAGCCGCCGGTGTTGTAACAGATATTTTGGCGGAAATCAATATCGGCCGGGAAGAGAACAAAACGGGAATTCTACCGGAGGAAACAGAAACGTTTACAGCGGCGCTGGAGGAAATCCCCGGAATCCGCCTGCGGGGACTTATGACCATGGCGCCAATTTGCAGCAAAAAAGACGAATATTACAAATATTTTTATAAAACATATGAAATGTACCTTGACATTTTCGGAAAAAAAACGCATAATATAATAGAGTCTGTATTATCTATGGGTATGAGTGACAGTTTTGAAGCTGCCATAGAGGCGGGCGCAACAATGGTCCGCATTGGAAGTGCTATATTCGGGCCGCGGATTTACCTATAACACAGCTAAATACATAGAATAGAAATAAACCGGAGGTTAATTTATGGGCATCGTTGACAATATTAAAAAAAGAATGGGGAGCGCCGAAGACGCTTACGATGACGCTTATAATGACGATGGATACTACTCTGAAAGCTTCGGCTCCTATGAAGAGCCGGAAGAAATGACCGCTTCCGCAGATACTATGGGTAGCGCCTCTGTGAGCACAGGAGCAGGCACAGGACTGAGCGGCATGGGCATGGGCGGCATCAGCTTGTCCGGCAATGGTGGAAGCGCGCTGGAAATGAAGGTTGTCAAACCGGAATCCTTTGACAGCGTGGCACAGATTGCAGACCATCTGCTTTCCAGAAGAACTGTCGTTTTAAACTTAGAAAGCACCAACAAGGAAACCGCTCGCCGTCTTATCGACTTTTTGTCTGGCGTAGCCTATTCCATTGACGGATCGCTGAAGAAAATTGCTACAAACGCATATGTAATCACACCCAATAACGTAGACGTGGGAGATGCGAAGCTTACAAGAAGAGGCGCGCAGACACAGAGTGCACCCCAAGAAAATACCTCCGACGAGTTTGGTGAATATTAATCTAGATACAGAAGCGGCTGCCGCCTCTCGCGCTGGACTTTTCCGCACGGGAGACGGCGCTTGTTCTGTAAATGGAAAATACAACGGCAAAGCAAGGCAAACCTATGACGACTGAAAATCCCCCCTCACCCGGCGGTGTCCGGATTACTGAAGAAGAGCGGCTGCTGATTGCCAGGGGTGCGGAGCTTTCCGCCCGTGCGGAACATTCTGCGGTCGCGTCATCTTTTTTATCCCCCAGGCAGCAGCGGATTTTATTTGATAGTGCACTGCGGGAAAAGCGTGCCGGGCAGCTCTTTTTCTGGGGCGGCTGTCTTGGAGCCTCGCGGCGTATGGCGGTTTACCTGCCAACATGGATTTTGTCCTTTGCAGAAGATGCCCCGCCTGCCTCACTCGCGCAGCTTTTTACACAGGACAGGGAAATGTATTTTTTGCGTCTTTTAACTGCCGCCGGCATGGAAGATTGGATAGAGATTGAATGCTGCGGCGGTGACCCATATGAATCCCCGCCAGAAAAGCTGGAAACAATCCAGGAAGAAGGCTTTCTGTCTGCATTTGTGCATCCCTTACTTCTGAAAGGAAGCGGATTTCGCACTCTCTCCCACCGTGACTGGCTGGGTTCCCTGATGTCCCTTGGTATAAAACGGGAAATTTTAGGCGACATTGTATTATGGGACAACTTTCACGCTGTGGTGTTCTGCCAGACAAAGGGAGCTTCATATCTTATCAGTGAAATAAAAAAAGCCGGCCGGGACGCGGTGCACGCCATACCCTGCCGCTTGCCGGCTGGCTTTGTGCCCCGGCAGCAATATACACCCATTCACGGAACAGTAGCCTCTCCCAGAGCGGACGGTGTTGTACGTATCTTATGCAACGTGTCCCGAGAAGACGCGGCTGCTCTAATTCAGCGAGGTATGGTAGAAGTCAATTACGATTCCATAGAGGAAACAGACCGGCACATGGAGCCAGGAGATATTATATCCGTACGCGGATATGGAAAATTCAGGATCGACGAAATCGGGCGGCCCACCACGCGGGGCAGGCTTCATCTTACAGCACAAAAGTATCAATGATACAACAGGCAGAAAGGACGCGGCGTTATGAATACAGATTCCACACAAAGATTTCCCCTAGTAAAAAAAGGGTACGATCCGGAAGCGGTAGATGTGTATATTGAAAATCTTGGGGCAAAAAATCAGTTTCTCCAGGGCCGGATCGTGGAACTGGAAAAACGCATTCGTTTGGCGGAAGATCTAATTGAAAGTTTGTCCAAAGCAGAAGACGAATTGCGGCAAAATATTGCGGACTCCAAAAAAGCAGCGGCGTCTATGATTCTGAATGCTAAAGAGAGAGCGTCCGCACTGCTGGACGAAGCTCGGGCAGAATGCGGTAAAATCGTGTCTCAGATGGACGATGAAGTGGCAAACCGCATGCAGGTAATAGAAGTGATGCGTACCCAAGCTGCTGATTTTAAGGATCAGCTGTTTAATCTATACAGCGGCCATATTGAAATGATTGAAACCATTGCCAATGCCTCCCAGTCCCCCACGGCTGAACCAGACTACAGTAGTCTCGCCGACGCGGTCAACACCTTTGAAGAAGCTGGCGAGCCGGAGGCAGAGGTACCTGTATTTACAGAATATCCTCAAAACAGCATTTTTCCAAAGAAAGAAGAACCCAAAGATAATGATGTAATGGAACCGCCGGCAGATATGCCTGCCGCCCAGGAGGAGACATCTCCTGTAAAAGAGGAAATAGAAAACGAATCTCAAAACCAAGAGCTTGTGGAAGAAGAAGAAGAGGAAGACGACTTCTTCACCGGGGGAGATGAGGAGCCGGAGAAAATCTATCCCTTTGATACAGAAGCTGTTTCTACTACGGCGAAGGAAACGGACTATTATCAGTATCTGCAGAAATTTACAGAAAATAACGATAAATAATTCCAGAAAGGCATATTTAAAATATGGTTTTGTGTCTTGTAGTAGCGGCTGTTGCTATATTTCTGGATCAGATGACAAAGCTTCTGGTCGTGCAAAATATCAGTGAAGGCGCCTCTGTGGAAGGGATCAGAGGTGTTTTTCGTCTTACCTATATTGAAAATAAAGGAGCCGCTTTCGGTATTTTAGCTGAACATCGCTGGATCTTTATGGGCTTATCTGTGATCGCTATCGCCGCAATTCTGTTTTACCTCTGGCGGGAAAAACCGAGGAGTATCCTAGTATGCCTGTCCCTTGGTATGATTTTAGGCGGCGGCATCGGCAATATGATTGACCGAATTTTGCGTGGTGCTGTTATTGACTTTGTAGAAGTGAAACTGATTCACTTTCCTTACATATTCAACGTAGCAGATGCTTTTGTGTGTATCGGCTGTGTATTACTAATTCTGTATTTAATCCTTTCCGAAGTGCAAAATAAGAAAAAACAAAGCAGAGGAGAAAAAGACACAGCGCCTTCTGATGGTGAGGCAGACGCATGAATCCGTACCAGGAAGAACAAATTGTAACCGCGACAGAAGAAACGGTTGGCAAACGTGTAGACGTGGTTTTGTCTGCAGCGCTGTCCATATCCCGCAGCGCTGTCCAGCACCTGCTGGACACAGGCGCTGTGACCAAAGCAGGAGAAACTGTCGCAAAAAGCCTGCGGGTAGAAGCGGAAGACTCTTTTATTGTCCGCCTGCCTCCGGTGCGGGAGTGCGAGGTGCAGCCAGAGAATATTCCTTTGGATATTGTATACGAAGATAACGACATTGTGATAGTAAACAAGCCGCAAGGGATGGTAGTCCATCCAGCGCCAGGCCATACGGACGGAACACTTGTCTCCGCCCTTTTATATCATACGGGAGACAGTTTGTCTGATATAAACGGAATCATTCGCCCCGGCATCGTCCACCGGATTGACCGGGATACCAGCGGACTGATCGCAGTCGCCAAAAACAATGCCGCGCATCTTTCTCTTGCCGCGCAGCTGGAAGACCACTCTATGTATCGAAGCTACAGCGCTATTCTCCGGGGTAAGATTCCAGAAGGGGGCACGATTGACGCTCCCATCGGCAGACATCGGACAGACCGCAAAAAAATGGCGGTACTACAGGCTGGAGGCCGTCGTGCCGTCACCCACTACGAACCAGTGCGCCCCCTTACAGGGCATACCTTGTGCAAGATGCGGCTGGAAACAGGACGCACCCACCAAATTCGGGTACATATGGCTTATATCGGGCATCCCGTTCTTGGGGATCCTGTATACGGGGGCGGACAAGCGCCTTTTGAGAAAAAACACCCTGCGCTGTTTCACGGACAATGCCTGCATGCGGGGGAACTTTCCTTTGTCCACCCGACGACAGGCCGTAAGGTAACCTTCCGCTGTGACCCCCCCGCAAATTTTACCCGAATCGCGGAACTGTTAGAACAAGAATAATAAAATTGAAAAACATGCAAAGAAAGGAACGGCCAAAAAAATGGATCAAACTGCCATTGCGCTGCTTCCCCTTCCTGGAATGGAATGGATGGCCACGGGAATCCTCACTTATCTGCAAACAGTCTGCAAGGATGTCCCCTGCGAGATTCTGCCGATAGAACTGCCCCGATTCGCCACAGGTGACGCAAAAGCGGTGCTGCAAAATTCTGTTCGTGGAAAAGATGTGTACATTCTGGTAGACGTAGGCAACTACAGCCAGACATACTCCATTTTTGATCGGGAAAACAGTATGTCCCCAGACGACCACTTTCAAAATCTGGTGCGGGCCATTTCCGCTATCGGCGGCAAAGCGGACCGGGTAAACGTGATCGCTCCTTTTCTGTACAGTGCCCGTCAGGACAGGCGCGTAGCCAGAGAATCTCTGGACTGTGCCGTTGCACTGCAGCATCTGGAATCCATCGGGGTTTCTAATGTGATGTCTTTTGATCTCCATGACAGCCGTGTGCAGAACGCCACACCCTTTATGGGCTTTGACAATTTGATGCCTACATATCAAACCATTAAAGCCCTATGCAGCAGTTTTACAGATTTGTGCTTCGATGAAGACCATATGGTGGTGGTCAGCCCGGACTTTGGCGGAATCAATCGAAATTTTGCCTATGCAAACGAGCTTGGTATTGACCTCGGCATGTTTTATAAGAGAAGAAATGTAAAAACAGGGCAGGCGGGGCCAAATCCGGTTGTCCGACATCAATGGCGGTGTCCGGAGGTGGCTGGGTGTGATGTTCTGATTAGAGAG
>CANRVI010000022.1 GCA_947643245.1 uncultured Clostridia bacterium
GCGCATCCGTCTGCGATTTCCAGTACATTGTACCCGCCCGCCTCCGTTTCAATGCGGATAACCGTGCCTTTTTCCAGGGCATACCGACCCCATTCCTCCCCGTCTACTTCTACCACCACCCAGTCTCCTGGAGAACGAAAAAGAAGCGTCAGGCAAAGAGCAACGCCAGCAACCAATAGCAGACCTAAAACAAGCAGCAAATCCCGACGTACTTTACATTTCGCAGGCATCATTATGCCTCTGAAAATCGATGGCGTCCGGAACGGTCTGCGCTGAGAATACAGCCTACCGGACAAACGGCCGCACACTTGCCGCAGGCGGTACACTTATCATAATCAATCTGGGCCAGATTTTCTTCTACTGTAATGGCGCCTGTGGGACATTCCTTTTCACATTTTCCGCAAGCAATACAGCCGTTGGTGCATTTTCCTCGCACAACCACACCTGGTTCCTTATTACTGCAGGCAATCACCTCTTGTTTGACATCCGGAATCAAGGTAATTATTTGATTGGGGCACGTCTTTACACATAGGCCACAGCCCACACATTTGGGTGTGTGCACATGGGCAATTCCCTTTTCCATATAAATGGCGTCATAGGGACAAATGGCAGCGCAATCGCCCTTTCCAAGACAACCGTACGTACACGCCTGCTGTCCACCGTAGAGCATCTTAGCGCCGCTGCAGGTTTGCACGCCACTGTAGTTTGCTTTCTGTACCGCGTGTTCGCAGTCGCCGCAGCAGTGTACAGCTGCCACCTGTTCCACTGTATTTTGAAATGCCACCCCCAAAGATTTGGAAATCTGTTTCGATACCGCATCCGCTCCGGGGATACATAAATTGGTTTGTTTTTCTGTTCCGCCCGCCAACGCCCTAGCATAACTGTCACAGCCAGCATATCCGCAGGCTCCGCAGTTTACACCGGGAAGACAAGCCCGCAGCTCTTTTTCCAGTCTATTTTCCTGCACCGCCATAAATTTGGCCGCAGCAACTAAGATCACGGCACAAAGCAAGCCGATTCCGGCCACACAGGCTACAGCAGGCAAAATTGCTTCCAGCATTTTGTCTCCCCCTCACATAAACATGTTGTCGATCACACCGGCAAAGCCATAAAAGGCCAGCGCCACAATAGAGGCCGAAATCAGTGTAATCGGCATACCTTCAAAACATTTAGGCGGTTTCGCCGTTTCGATACGCATGCGAACTCCCGCAAAAAGCACCATTGCCAGCAAGAAGCCCAGACCACAGCCCAGCGCATTGGCCATGGCCTCTATAAACAGTTCATATCCTTCGGTAATATTGTTTTTCGCCAATCCAAGCACAGCGCAGTTTGTAGTAATCAGGGGCAGATAAATACCAAGGGAGCGGTGTAAAGCAGGCAAATACCGCTTCAGTATAATTTCCGCCAGCTGTACCAGCGCGGCGATGATTAGAATAAATACGATTGTCTGCAGATATTCCAGATGGAATGCTGTAAGCAGATACGTGTGGAGCGGCCATGTAGCTGCTGTGGCCAGCAGCATTACAAAGGTAACCGCAAGCCCCATACCCGCCGCAGAGTGCAGCTTTTTAGATACGCCTAAAAACGGACATATTCCTAAAAATTTCACCAACACATAGTTGTTTACCAGCATCGCGGTGAAAATAATCACAACCAAATCCCGTATCATTTTCCACCCTCCTCTGCAGTATCGTCAAGTCCTTTTCCGGATCCCGCACAGTTGTCTTTTTCAGCAGCGCTTTGCAGACTACCGTCATTTGCGCCGCAAACTGCCGCACTAGGACAGCCTGTACATCCAAAATCTCTACCGGTTTTACGCTTTGTGACAGCGTTTACAATGGCAATCAAAATGCCAAACACAAAGAAACCGCCGGGAGAATTGACAAGAATCGGAATGGTAAAGTCGGACAAAACGGGAATCTCAAAGCCCATCCAAGACCCAAACCCAAAAATTTCACGGATAGAAGCCATAGCAAACAAAGCCAGCGTGAAACCAACGCCCATTCCCAAGGCATCCACCGCGGAATCCAAGATCCGGTTTTTGCTTGCGTACACCTCCGCGCGTCCCAAAATAATACAATTGACTACGATCAGGGACAAAAACACGCCAAGGGCCTCATATAAATCCGGCACAAATGCATGCATTACCATTTCCACAACCGTCACAAATCCGGCAATGATTACAATATAACTGGGAATGCGCACCTTATCCGGGATCACTCCTCGCAGGGCTGAAATAACAATATTAGACCCCAGCAGAACCGCAGTGGCAGCAGCGCCCATGCCGAAAGCATTCGCCACCGAGGTAGTGACAGCCAGTGTGGGACAGGTGCCCAGCAGCAAAATCAGCACCGGGTTTTCCCGAATGATTCCTTTTAGAAAATTATTCCACATAGATTTACTCTCCCTTCTTGCTTATTTTGCCGTCAGGCTGTCAAATGCGGCAAACACATCCTGCATTGCCGCCCACACCCCGCCTGCAGTCATTGTAGCGCCTGAAATAAGGGTAGCGTCCTGGTCCGCTGTCTCTCTAGTAAGCCCAATGATACCTGCAATATAGGCAGACTCATCCAGTGTATAATTGGAATAATATTCGCTGTCCTGGATCAATTCTCCAGATACACGCAGGCCGCTGACAGCTCCTGTGCTGTCCAATACAAATATCAGCTTCATAGGCGTGCGGTATCCATAGGGACTGCACACCATGGCATATGCGGCATTTTCGACGCCGGAAACAGCAAAAATACTGGACACGGTACCAAACTGGCCGGATGCCGATACTGGCGTAAGCTGTGCCCCCTCCGGAAGCGCTCTGGCCGCCGTCGCTTTGTTTTTCTCATGGACAGCACTGGCATCGCTCCATTCCAGTGCACGCTGTATCAATGCTGCATGCTGCTCCGTTACATCTGTTTTCTCCAAATCCATACACACCGCGCCGCCGGTAGCGCTGACCACAACAATCAGCGTTTCGCCGTCCTCTTCGACCACATAGAAGTAGCCAATATCGTTTTCTGCCTGCAGCGCCTGCTGCACAGTCGGATCAGACAGAGTCATATCCTTCAGTTTCGGTGCGCCCGCCTGGTTGAGAGCGCCGGGAAGCAGTTCTCCCTTTAGCTCTTCGATGATCTGTTCATCTGTTTTGTTTCCCTGGGCCACGCCTCCCAGTTTCACCAACACGGCAAAGGCATCCTCCACCGCACCTCGGAAGGCTTTGGAAGAATATGTGACGCCGGCATGTACATCCACCCCACTAAGGGCGGAGTCCTGCCCGATATAGGTATCGGGATAATTTCCAAAATCCTTTGACTCTGCGTAGTTGGTCATTTCTATACCAGTGATTTTTCCGTCTGTACCCACGCCCAATGTAAAAGCCATAGGCGTGGCGGAATAAGAGGATACAGCAGACAAGGTCACAGCATAGCCGCTTCCTCCTGTATCTCGAAATACTCCGGTAACTGTTTCCGGAACGTCCCCTTCCAACGTCTCTTCCTCAAAACCCGCGGCATTTGGAAGCACGGTATACAGAGACGCCTGCTCACCGCTGACGGCAGATTTCTCTATAATTGGGGCAGTAATATGGTTCACCCCTGCAAGCAAGGCTGCCACAACAAGGCATATGCTCGTTAAAACCACAATGCATTTTGGCGCTTCGCGTTTCATATGGACTACCGTTTCCTTTCCCATATATTACGTTTTTTGTACTTTCTCCACCCGCACAGCTCCGAATACTTTTCTGGCACAGAGCTTTGTAATATACGGGGTGAGTATATTCATAAGCAAAATAGCAAAGGATACGCCCTCCGGATAGGTTCCCCACAGACGAATCGCCGCAGTGATAACTCCGCAGCCGATACCAAACAGCAGCTTACCCCGTCCGGTAGGCGGCGATGTGGCATAATCGGTAGCCATAAAGAATGCTCCCAGCATAAGCCCGCCGGAGAGGATCTGATAAAGCGCTGTTTCCAGGCTGAAATCTCCCGCAAAAAAGGAAATTAAAAATACCGTACCAATAAAAGCCACAGGAGTGTGCCAGGTGATCACCCTCCGGATAAGCAAATAGACTCCGCCGATAAGCAGCGCCAAAGCGCAGGTCTCTCCCATACAGCCTGCATGCTTTCCAAGGACAAGATCAAACAGGGAAGGCAGCTTTTCCGTGCCCTCCGCCGCAAGCGCCAGAGGCGTGGCGCTGCTGATCAGATCACCACTGGAGAATCCTGCCGGCTTTGTCCAGTATGTCATAGACTGAGAGAACGACAGCAACAATACAATTCGTGCCGTAATAGCTGGATTGGCAAAATTGCAGCCAATGCCGCCGAATAGCTGCTTAACGATAACGATAGCCACCACGCTGCCTACAATAGCCTGCCATTCCGGAATAGACACTGGCAGATTGAAGGCAAGGAGCATGCCTGTAACCACCGCGGATAAATCCCCAATGGAAGGAGTGCGCTTGGTGATCAGCTGAAAAATCAGTTCAGAAAGCACACAAGCAAGCACGCAAATAGCAGTAATGTACAACGCCCGGGCACCGAACAGCCAAACAGCTGCTGCAAGCGCCGGCAAAAGCGCAATCACCACATCCAGCATAATACCGCCGGTGGTAACGCTGCTTCGAATATGAGGAGATACTGTGATCTGCAGTTTTTGATCCATTTTGCAATCCCTTTCCGTATCCTAACAAAGTCACTTTTTCGATTTCTGTTTGTGCCATGCGGCCAGCGCCGCTTTTGCCAATTTATTCTGCTGCACCAGCGGTCGTTTTGCCGGACAGACATAACTGCAGCAACCGCATTCCATACACAGATTGGCATGAACCTTTTGCAGCGCTTCCATGCTGCCGCTGCCATATGCCGCCGCAATGGAAACTGGAGCCAGCCCAATAGGGCAGATATTGGTGCACCGACCGCAGCGGATACAGTTGGTAGCGTCTACCGGCGCCGCGTCTCGAACATCCAGAGCCAGCAGTGCATTCGTCTGCTTTAAAACGGGCATGCGCAAATCCGGTACGGATACTCCCATCATGGGGCCGCCGTACAAAACCTTTCCCGGCTGGCTTTTGAAGCCGCCACAAAAATCAAACACAGCCTGCAACGTGGCGCCGATAGGCACAATTACGTTTTGTGGATTTGCCACCGCGGACCCGTCTACGGTAACACATTTCTCTACAAGAGGCATGCCCGTGCGGATATAGCGGGCAACGGCCGCCAGCGTGGTACAGTTTAGTACGATTACCCCTACGTCGATTGGCAGGCCTCCCTCCGGCACAACCTTTCCGGTAGTATGGTAAATAAGAACCTTTTCCGCACCCTGAGGATAGATAGAAGGCAGTTCCTTTACAGTTACCCCTTCACCACTGCCGGCAATCTGCTTCATAGCACGGATACACTGCGGTTTGTTCTTTTCCACGCCGATAATAATTTTCTTCGCTCCAAGATACTTTTGGAGTAGATGAATTCCCTCCAAAATGTCCTGGCTGCGATCCAACATTGTACGGGTGTCGCTGGTAATGTATGGCTCGCACTCCGCTCCGTTGATAATGATTTCCTGAATTCGGGACGAATCTCCAACGTCCAGCTTCACGCCGGTTGGAAATCCCGCACCGCCCAAGCCAACCACGCCGCTTTCCCGCACCGCCTCAACAAATGACTTTGTGTCGGTTACCTGGACAGGCGCCAGCCCTGGGTCCGGAGTCATGGCGCCGTCTGGTTTTATAAAGACGGCGGGGACATAGTTCCCGCTGGACAAAAGCACTTCTTCAATTTTCTCTACTGTGCCGGACACACCGGAATATATGGGGGAAGAAACGGCTCCTGTGCCTTTAGCAAGCAGTGTGCCTACACAAACGGTATCCCCCTTCTGCCGGACAGGCGTCGCCGGCGTACCGATATGCTGTGTCATAGGATATATGGCAATATCCAAATCTGTCATGTAAGTGGGAGCGCTGTCCGCGGTAGATTTCAAGTGAGGAACACTTACGCCCTTCATCCTTTTCATTTCTTTGACCATACCTTTCTTGGCATTTGCGTCGATTTTCTCTTAAAATACTGTGCCATATTGCATAAATCGCAACTGTGGTTTAAAAACAAAAAACAAACTGCCTGCAAACCGCCATTTTTATTATTTTCGCACCGTGTATTTAAATTTATTTTATTATAAACTGCTAGGTAATAAATGTCAATTCCTGGGAGCATAATATTATAATCGTAAAGATAATTTACAGTAAGGATTGCATATTGAAAGACAACGTGCTATAATAGCGCTGCCTTGTGTAAACCTACCTATTTATCAGAGAAGAAAAGAGTATTATAATCATGATCATACTGCTGTTCGTATTCTGGCTGATCCTCAACCAGAACATCACCCTGGAAATCTGCATATTTGGACTGCTGATCTCCGGATGTGTGGCTGTATTTATGTGCCGGCATTTAGGGTATTCTCTGCGCACGGAATGGAAAATCTGGAGGAATATACTGTTAGGATGTACCTATTTGCTGGTTCTGATACTGGAAATCGTAAAAGCCAACTGGGCTGTGGCGGGAATTATCCTGGGGAGAAAGAAGCGATACCGTCCTGCAATCGTGTGCCTGCAAATTCCCCTGCAACGTCCAGTTCTACAAGCAATATACGCCAATTCCATTACCATTACTCCTGGAACCATTACTGTGGAACAGGAAAACAATGTCTACACCGTCCACTGCCTGGACAAAAACATGGCGGCTGGGCTTGCCAACAGCGCCTTACTAAAAATTTTGCAAAAAATGGAGGGGACAAAGGCATGAGTGTCGAAGCTGCATATCGCCTGCTTTTCCAAGGTACATTAATTGTTCTGTCTGCTATGGTCATCGTAGCGCTGATCCGAACGGTCACCGGCAAGCTTACCGTAGACAAAATCATCGGTATCAATCTGATCAGCACCATTGTGGTAATTGCCATCTGTGTGCTCGCTGTCCTTTTTCAGGAAAATTATATTGTAGATATCGCCATGGTATATGTAATGATTTCCTTTGTAGCGGTGATGATTCTATGTAAAATTTACATTAATTTGTTTGCTGCATCCGGGAATAGAACGCAAAGGAAAGGAAGAGAACGGCATGACGATTGAATGGATTCGTTTTTGGATCGTGGCAGCGCTTACACTGCTGGGAATATTGACACTTGCCATCGCCATATTTGGTACTTTCCGATTTCAGTTTGCCCTGAACCGTATTCACTCTGCGGCAATTGCGGACACTCTGGCTCTGATTTTGTTTGTTACCGCCTTGGTGCTGCATGAAGGTGCCGCACCCATATCTCTGAAACTACTGCTGGTAGTGGGCTTCCAATGGTGCACCAGCCCGGTTTCGTCCCATCTGCTTACAAAATTTGAATATATGACAGACAAAACGCTGGATCGGTACTGCATATTGCCGGACAATGAAAAAAGCCAGAAAGATACAGCGAAATAACCCCGAAGGTAGTTTTTCAGATTTTATAGAAAGGTATCGTTTAACAATGCTTCGTGAAATATTTTTGCTGCTACTTTTAGCCGGATTGATTTTCTGCGCCGTAGCCACCGCTGTTTCCCGACGGCTGATGCGTACCGTTATCATTTTTATGTCATACAGCCTGATTATGTCTGTCGTTTGGCTGCTGCTGGAGGCACCGGATTTAGGTATCACGGAAGCGGCGGTAGGCGCCGGCGTCACAGGGATTCTGTTTTACCTGGCACTGCGTAGAATTCATCAATTCGACAAGGACGCCGCTGATAAGGAAATAGAAAACGAAAAAACCGATAAAGAAAACAGATCCGGTGAAAGGGAGTGAAATAGATGCGCAAGTCCTTTTTGCAAAAGCTTTCCGCATGGTACAAGGGAAGCTACGATTTCACGCTGAAAACAGCCGATCACATGGACGCACGAATGGCGCATGAATATACGGGCAAGGAGCATAAGCTGCGGGAAGTGGAACGCAGAGAGTTGGTGTTCTCCGGGGTCCTGTACAATATCCTTTGCGTACTGTTTTGCCTGATTTTCATCGGCGTGCTGCTATGGTCCGTACTATTTCTGCCGCCTCATGGAAACCCGGATAATCCTGCAGTCAACGAAGTGATGGACCGGTATGTTGCTGCCGGAATGGAAGAAACCGGAGCGGTGAATACCGTGGCCGGTATGATTCTGGATTATCGTGCCTTTGATACGCTGGGAGAATCTTTTGTATTGTTCACGGCAGTCTGTGCCGTAACGATTCTCATGAAGAATACCAAAGAGAGCGCCGCGGACGGAACGCCCATTCCCATGACCGTAAAGCCAGGCATCGTGGAATATTCCAAAGACAATATCGTAAGAACCGTCAGTCGTTTTTTGATCCCCTTTATTTTTGTATACGGTGTATACGTGCTTCTCAATGGGCATCTGTCCCCAGGCGGCGGCTTCTCCGGCGGCGCAATTTTGGGAAGCGCGCTGATTCTCTATGCAATGGTATACGGAGAAGACCGAGCAGCGGCAATATTCAGCGAGCGGCTTATGAAAACAGTGATACTCATATCCCTTGGCTTTTATGCCATCGCCAAATCCTACTCGTTTTTTACCGGCGCAAACCATTTGAAATCGATTATTTCTACAGGTACGCCCGGTCGGATTTTGTCGGCAGGATTGATTCTCCCGCTGAATATCGCAGTAGGAATTGTGGTTTGCTGCACCATGTATTCCTTTTATATGTATTTTCGAAGGGGCCGCATCCAATGAACGCTTTTATCCTGTATAAGTCGATGACAGAAAGGAATGTCTATGTTTACGTCATTTGAAGATTTGTGGGTGCATTTGGCAGACAATTATATTGTCGTTGTCTCCATTATTCTCTTTGGTATTGGTTTCACCACCCTGCTTTTTTCCCGCAATCTGCTTAAAAAAGTTGTAGGACTGAATATCATGGACACTGGTGTATACCTTTTGCTGGTTTCCATGGGGTTTATTGACGGCCGGCACGCACCGATTATTGCAAATGGGGTTACAGATACCGCACACTACATCAATCCTATCCCCAGTGGACTGGTGCTCACCGGAATCGTAGTATCCGTCAGCGTGACGGCGATTATGCTGTCCCTGATTGTCCGGCTTTATGAAAAATATCATTCCCTCAATCTGGACGTGATTTATGAACTTCGAAACAAGGAGGAGCATGCCTGATGCTGCGTGATCTATTCGCCTCCGATTTCATTCACAATTTTCCGCTGTTTGCCATAATCCTGTGTCTGCTCTGCGCCGTGATTTCCTTTGTGTTGCAGGGGGGGGGTGCACGAAAACTCACCTATATACTGATATTGACAGGCATGACGCTGAACGGCAGCGTGCTTTTGCACAACCTGATTACAGGAGAGCGTTTCACCTATATGATGGGACATTTTCCCGCGCCTTGGGGAAATGAAATTGCTGCGGGTTTGCTAGAGCCTGCCTTTGCCCTTTTGTTCGGCGCAGTGATTCTCTGCTCTATCACCGCCGGCAAAAATCGAATTTTCACTGATGTGCGGGCCGACAAACAGCACTTCTACTATATCCTGGTGGATCTGGCCCAGGTAGCCATGCTTGCGTTGTGCTACACCAACGATATATTTACCGGATATGTATTTATCGAAATCTGCACGCTGGCGTCCTGCGGCCTTCTGATGATCCGAAACGCCGGAAAACCGCTGGTAGCTGCCACTCGGTATATGATCTTTAACCTAATCGGCTCTGGTATGTTTCTTATGGGTATCACTATGCTGTACGGCGTGACGGGCCACCTTCTGTTTCCGCAGCTGCAGCAGGCGGCAGCCTCTGCATGGAACAGCGGCGCTTATCATGGAATTATGATCATATCTATCGGCCTGACTGTCAGCGGGCTGGCTATCAAAAGCGGATTGTTCCCTTTCCATTTTTGGATGCCGGACACCTACGGTACTGCTACGCCCGCATCATCCGCCATTCTTTCCGGCGTTATCTCAAAGGGATACATTTTTCTGCTGATTAAAATTATTTACCGGGTGTATGGACATAGTGTATTTATGGAAACAGGAATTCAAAATGTCCTTTTCCTGTTCGGCATTGCAGGTATGATCGTCGGGTCTATCTCTGCCATTCGGGCAGGTACCATTACGAAAATGACCGCATTTTCCTCTGCAGCGCAAATCGGGTATATTTTTATGGGAATCGGTATGGGAACCAGAGCAGCGATGATCGCCGTATTTTTCCATATCTGTGCCCATGCCATTACAAAGCCCGTACTGTTTCTTTCCGGCGGTGCACTGATCGATGCTTCTTGGGGCGGCCGGGACTTTGCGTCCCTTCGGGGCGCGGCGCACAGAAATCCTGCTGCCGGTCTTGCCTTTCTTTGCGGGTCCCTCTCTATGATCGGGTTCCCCATTTTTACCGGATTTATTTCCAAACTGTATTTTGCGCTGTCCGCGTTCGCCTTCCCCCACAAATCTATGCTTGTCCTTTTGGCTCTTGCCGTCAGCACGATTCTAAACGTCATCTACTTTATGTATGTGTCGGTGATTCTTTACACCGGGAGTCCAGATCCTGCAAAGCGAGTGGGAGTAGGCCGGCAAAAAGCCTTTGCTGCCGCGGTTTTTCTGCTGATTCTTGTAAATGTAGCAATCGGACTGCATTCCCAGCCTCTGACTGGGCTGTTTGAATCCGGACTGGACTTGTTTCTGCAATCGTAATAGAAGGGAGACAACAATGCATCTGCTTATACCCTTTTTTATTTCTCTCCTTACGGGAATTCTATTTGCCCTGATACGGACATCATCCAGGCGGCAGCTGTGCACACTGGCTATCACCATTGCCGCTGTGCAGGCGCTGCTCTTGTCTCTTCCACTTTTGATAGGCAGCGAGGAAATCACGCTCTGGCGCTTTTCCGACTCTTTGCGGCTTTCTCTAGCCGCAGATGGAATTGGATCCCTATTCGGACTGCTTACCGGCTGGGGATGGCTGCTGTGTGTGATCTTCTCCAGTACGTATATGGGCCACGAAGAAAAGGAATCTCGGTTTTATGCGTTTCTATTTCTGTCCCAGGCATGTCTGATCGGCGTATTTTTTGCAGACAATTTGCTCACGCTATACCTGTTTTTTGAACTCACCACCCTAGCTTCTCTGCCGCTTGTACTGCATAGCGGAACAAAAAATGCCATCGCGGGGGGACTGAGTTACCTATTCTACTCTCTGGCGGGAGCAATCATTGCTCTGTTTGGCCTTATGGTTCTCTATCATGAAGCCGGTACGCTGGACTTTGCAGTTGGCGGATATCTTCACGGGGACAGCTCCGATACGCTGTTGCTAGCAGGTATATTCGCCTGTGTAATCGGATTCGGCGCCAAAGGAGGATTATTTCCTCTGCATGCGTGGCTGCCGGCCGCGCATCCCCAGGCTCCGGCGCCGGCGTCTGCTATCCTATCGGGTATTATAACCAAATCCGGCGTGATTGCGATCCTGCGTCTGCTCTTTTATATGATCGATCCTGCCTTGATCCGGGGAACATGGGTACAGTACATGCTGCTTAGTCTGGCGCTTTTGACGATTATGATCGGTTCTGCGCTAGCCCTTGCAGAAAATAATCTGAAGCGGCGGCTGGCTCTCTCTTCTGTAAGCCAGGTTTCCTATGTGCTGATAGGCCTGTTTCTGTTAAACAGCGACGCGCTGATAGGCGCTCTCTTACAAGTTGTATTTCATATGATCGCCAAAGCCGGGTTATTTCTGTGTGCCGGGGCTCTGATCTATCTTACCGGCAAAAATGATGCGGCAGATTACATCGGATACGGCAGAAAGTACCCTGCCCTTTTTGTGTGCTTCACCATTCTTTCCCTGTCTCTTATTGGTATTCCACCAGCTGGCGGATTTTACAGCAAATGGTATCTTGCCATAGGTTCCTTAGAGGGGGCTGGCCCTTTTACCTATATCATTCCCGCACTGCTGCTGACAAGCGCACTGCTTACAGCGGGATATCTGCTGCCAATCGTCGGAAAGGCATTCTATCCAGGCACAAAACTATCCAACAATCTGCAGCGGGAGCATACCCCGGCAGGAATATTAATGCCGCTTCTGGTTTTTGCAGCAGCATCGGTTTTGCCTGGAATTTTCTTTCCCGCTGTGAAAAACGGAATTTTCTCTCTAACTACCGGCATTTTCGGCTGATTTTATCCTCCAATGAAAGGAATGACTGACATGCATCCCGGATATCTATTGATTCCGATTTTATTCCCGATCCTGGCTGGACTTTTCACGTATCTGCTTCCTCTCTCTAAAGCGTGGCTGCGTCGAATGTACTTTATCATCGTGATATGTCTGAACGCAGGATTTATGTGGATGCTTCTGTTTTTTTCCCCATCCCAGAGCTTTGTACTGCTAGAATTTACCGATACCCTACAGTTATCTCTGCGGTTGGACGGGCTGGGAAAAATTTTTGCAGGACTTGTATCCGCCCTGTGGCCGCTTACTCTGTTATACGGCTTTGACTATATGAAAAAAGAACACAACCAAAGGCGGTTTTGGGCGTTCTTCACTATGGCTTTCGGCGTCACCCTTGGAGTCGCCCTGGCAGCAAATCTTTTGACCATGTACCTTTTCTATGAAATGCTCACCCTTGTAACCATCCCTCTCGTAATTCACGAGATGAACAAGGAGTCCCTGGCTGCCGGCAAAAAATATATGATTTATTCCTTTGGGGGAGCTGCTTTCGCCTTTCTGGGCCTTGCATATGTCCTTGCCTTTGGTGCATCCGATTTCGTTCTTGGCGGATTTCTGTCAGGCCAAACTGCAGACAGCCAAGCCGCGCTGTTCTGGTTTTTTGCCTTTGTTGGATTTGGCGTAAAAGCCGCTCTGTTCCCGCTCCATGGGTGGCTGCCTACCGCCTCTGTTGCGCCGACGCCTGTCACCGCTCTACTCCATGCGGTGGCCGTCGTAAAAGCCGGCGCTTTTGCCGGGATTCGCCTCACCTATTACACCTTTAGTACAGAAGGAATTCAAGGATCCTGGGCGCAGAAGACCGCTATGGTGCTGACACTGGTCACCATTTTGTACGGCTCTGTCATGGCGCTGCGGCAAACCCATTTCAAGCGTCGGCTGGCCTATTCCACGATATCCAATCTGTCATATGTTTTATTTGGGATTACTATGCTTACCAATACGGGTATGATCGCTTCTCTGCTTCACTTGGTATTTCATTCTCTTATCAAAATCGCGGCCTTTTTTGCAGCAGGCGCCGTGCTCCAATATACCGGGAAACAGAAGGTTTCCTCGCTGGAGGGAATCGGACGATATATGCCGCTTACCTTTACGGCCTTTACCATATCCGCCCTAGCACTTACCGGAATACCACCCTTTAGCGGATTCTTCAGCAAATGGTATCTTTCACTGGCGGCCCTAGATATTGGGACCCCCTTGGAAATCGCCGGCATATGCGTGCTGCTGATTTCCGCTGTGCTAACCGCGATATATTTAATTACGATTTGCATTCAGGCATTCTTCCCCCGAAACTACAAGGCGCTGATCTGCACCCCGGAAAACTGCCGGGAAGCGAGCCCTCTTATGACGATACCTATGCTGCTTTTGTCTGCGCTGACCATTGCAGCCGGTCTTTTTGCCCCGCAGATTGCTGACCTATTTACAAAGGTGGTGCTGGGATGATTTATATTCTTACTGTTTTTCTGTCTATCCTGGCTGCCCCTGCAGCCTATTGGATCGGCAAAAAAAGCAGCCGTGCTATGCATGCGCTCGCCATTGTTACTTGCTTTTGCACCCTTGTGCTATCAGCCCTTCCGCTTGTTCTGAAAAACAGCGCAGCTGCATTTTTCAGCTTATTAGGACTGCGTCTGCAAAGCGGTGGGCTGGGCGGCTTATATGGCGTGCTTACCGCGCTGCTCTGGACTCTGGCCGCCCTGTTTGCGCCTAGATATTTTAAGGAAAAAGCTGACACGTCCCGTTATATCTTTTTCTTTCTGCTCACATTGGGGGCCACCATGGGTGTTTTCCTGGCCGCAGATTTGCTTACCTTGTTTATCTTTTTTGAGGTGATGTCCCTGGCGTCTTGCGCCTGGGTTGCCCACACGGAGACAAAGCAAGCGCTGGAGGCTACTAAAACCTATCTGACCATCTCTGTGGCCGGCGGACTGGTTTTGTTAATGGGCCTCTTTCTCCTGTACAGCAATACGAGAACATTGGTAATCCAGGAGCTGCAAGCTGCCGCGGACCCCAATACTCTGCTGCCCGCCTGCCTGTGCCTGCTATTCGGGTTCGGCACCAAAGCCGGCATCTTTCCGCTGCATATCTGGCTCCCCAAAGCGCATCCCCAAGCGCCGGCTCCCGCCTCTGCCCTATTGTCCGGTATCCTGACCAAAGCGGGATGCTTCGGCGCACTTCTCCTCACTCTGCGCCTTATGGGAGGATCTCAAATCTGGAACTATATCCTGCTGGTGCTGGGCATGATTACAATGCTGACAGGTGCGATTCCCGCCCTGTTTGCAACACAGCTGAAACGCATTTTGGCTCTTTCTTCCCTGTCACAAATCGGCTTTATTTTTACCGGAATCGCTATGGTGGGATTTGCCGAAAAGCCCTCTCTAGCGGCACAGGGAACGGTTTTATATATGATAGGCCACTCCCTAGCAAAGCTGATTCTATTTCTGTTTGCCGGCGCCGTATATTGCACAGCCCACACCTTAGATTTAAACGCCCTGCAGGGCTGGGGCAAGGGTCGCCCGTTGCTGCATATTTGCTTTTTATCTGGTGCGCTTAGCCTTGCAGGAACCCCCTTCTTCTGCGGGTATCTTGGAAAGACCCTCATTCATGAAGCCATAGCGGAGCAAGTGGAGACAGGGGGAATGCTGTTTCATATAGCAGAGTGGGTCTTTCTCTTTGCCGGCGGGCTGACGTTGGCATATCTTTTGAAAATTTATATCCCTCTTTTCCATATGGGAAAAAAGTGGCCCAAAAAAGAGGCAAAGCTGGGTGGCGCTGCAACTGCCGCACTGATCCCCTGCGCCCTTTTACTGCCGCTGGTTGCAATTCTGCCGGATGTATGCAAAATGATCTCCTCCATAGGCCTGCAGGATACCGGAATTTCGCCCCTGCCTGCGGATTTTGCGTTCTACACCCTGCAAAAACTATCCGGTATCTGCATTTCCTTTGCGATTGGCGTCTCTGTTTTTCTGGGAAATATTATGGGATGCCTGTATCGAAAGGGAGCTTATAGCACCGAGTCCCCTCCGCTGTCTTTGGAAAAAACGATTTATATTCCTGTCTTTCGGGGACTCAAAACAATCCTGATTCTGCTATGCCGTATCCTTTGCGATTTGCCGGCAGTGCTTCTCTTACTGTTCAAGCGAACCATACTGCGGCCGCTTGACAGCCCGCACGAACGGCGGCATCGGTTTCTTACACGAGTTGGAGACGCGTATGACCGGCTTAGAGGAAGAGACGCATTTACCAGCGCCGATTTTCTCATCAACGCCTATACTACAATTCAGGACACCACGGGCAGAATCCTTAGCAATTTTTCCTTTGCGC
>CANRVI010000023.1 GCA_947643245.1 uncultured Clostridia bacterium
TGCCCACCTTGTAGGTGTCATACTCCTTCCACCAGTAAAGGGGAGCGGTGATATCCACAGATACAAAAACCATACGCAGGTATTTGCGGTGGTCTGAACCGGAAACTGCCAGACGGTGTGCCAGGTCTAAATCGTTGGGTCCCAAAACAAAAGTGCCCTGGGCATCATAGAAGCTATCGCTTCTGCTCCAACTGTTTAAAGGATTTCGTGCACCGCGGATAGCGGTATCCAGGTTCATCACGCTGGTTCTTTCCAGTTTAATCATAATTGTTCCGTGCCTTTCTGCGATAGTGCCAATATTTTATCACAAAGGCGGTTTTGTGTCAACCGGAGGCAAAAATGAAGGAATTGTGAAAAAGAAGAAATTCCTGTATAAAATCCCTGGGGGTGGCTACAATACCATCGTAACCTATAACCGAAAGGATGCAGGAAAAATGAACAATAACAGCAAGCAAAATTCCAGAGCCAATTTGTATGTGACACTGCTTGTCATTTTAATGATGATTGCCGTAGTGGTGGCAATCGCCGGCGCTGTGGTACGCAATGTGAATACGGATGCGGCTGAAACGACAAAACCTTCCAGCCGGGTGGAGGAGACCACCAAATCGGATGCAGATGCTGCAGACGACGCATTGGCCGAAAAAAAAGACAAGACTGACGAACTGGCGGAAAAGGATGGGGAGACAAAGGCAGACAGCTCCGCGGATACTACCGTCCGTGTGGATGGGGAAGCAGAAGAGAAGCTGCCTCCATTTGTCAATCCTACCGGCGGCAAAGTTGTGCAGAACTACAGCATGGATGTGCCGGTATTTTCTGCTACAATGAATGATTACCGTACCCATAAAGGCGTGGATATCAGCGTCGGTGCCGGAGAAAGCATTTATGCATCGGCGGATGGTGTGATTCAGGAAATTTGGGATGATCCTATGATGGGTAAGTGTCTGTCTATCGCCCATGCGGGTGGTGGAGTAAGCACATATGCGAATCTGCATGCGGAACTTCCAGCGGGAATCGCTGCGGGAACAAGTGTAAAAGCAGGGGACATTGTTGCGGCGGCAGGAGAAAGCGCACTTGTGGAGGTTGCCCAGGAACCGCATTTACACTTCGAACTGCAGATAAACGGTGTTTCTGTAAATCCTGCAGATTATATTGATTTTTCAAGCGCAGCTGTACAGTACGAGGGCTAATAAATATGGGGCGCCTTTCGTGGAGAAAGGCGCCCCATTCCTGTTAACATAGTATTATTTCCCGTTTTTTAGCGTCTGCAGTTCTTTCATAAAGGTTTCAACATCCTTAAATTCCCGATGGACGGATGCAAAACGCACATATGCCACCGCATCCAGCATACGCAGTTTTTCCATTGCCATATCTCCTATTTCGGAAGATGTGAGTTCCCGGCGCAGAGAATTTTGGATTTCAATCTCAATTTCGTTGGCCACTGCTTCCGCGTTGACAGGCCGCTTTTGACAGGCTTTTAAAAGGCCGGATAAAAGCTTGTTTTTATCAAACAATTCTTTGGATCCGTCTTTTTTCACAACTACTGGCTGAAATGCATCGATTACCTCATATGTGGTAAATCTGCCGTGACACTGGAGACATTCTCTCCTCCGCCGAATAGAATTGTTTTCTTCCACTGGCCGGGAATCTACTACTTTGATATCTTCACAACCGCAGGACGGACATTTCATAATGATTCGCTGCCTTTCCAAATAAATAAGTTGGTTAAAAATGGAAACGTGTATAAATCTATTATACACACTTTTTTAAATTTTTGCAAGTGTCTATTTATAAAAAACAATATGCGGATGAAAATATCTGCATAGGGGAACAATATAGGTAGCTTCAGCGTATCGATGGAAGGAAGATGTAAAATGGACTATTTGCAAACAGTGTTGGCGGCAATTTTATCGATAGCCGCAATGTTTATTATTACAAAATGTATTGGATGTCGGCAGATGTCGCAAATGAGCTTATTTGATTATGTAAATGGTATCACGATTGGATCCATAGGCGCAGAACTTGCCACTGCGCTTCCTCATGAAATTTTGGATCCTCTAATTGCCATGATTGTTTACGGGGGAATCAGTATCCTGCTTGCATGGATTACGAATAAATCCCGGCGTGCAGCTGGAATAATCAATGGTAGACCACTGATTCTTCTGCGAAACGGAAAGTTAATTAAAAAGAGCTTTAAAAAGGCGCGACTGGATGTGGATGAATTTATTATGCACTGCAGAAGCGCCGGTTATTTTGATCTGGATCAGGTTGAATGCGTAATTTTAGAAGCAAATGGAAAACTAAGTATTATGCCAAAGTCCCAGCATCGTCCGCTGACGCCCCAGGATATGGGATTGGCGGTAGAAAAGGCCACGCTGTATACTGCTGTGATCATGGATGGAATTGTAGACTGGAACCGGCTGCGTGAAGAAGGACTGGATCAAAAATGGCTGGACAAGCAGCTGCATGCGATGGATATCAACTCTCCGAAGGAGGTTTTTTATGCAGCGGTCAGCGAAGGCACCTTGCATGCATTTCCGTATGCGGCTGAAAAGACCAGCGGCTGATAAAATAATAGAAAAGGCTGATAACTACAGTTATCAGCCTTTTGGTTTTAAAATATTTATTTTATCGTAGTCAATTTCTTTATCGCTTCATCACAATCCGGCTGAAAAAATATATCATTTCCGTTGTTACTTTCATAAATAAAGTCTTTCAGAGGCTTGCTTGTATATTTTGAAAAATCTCCATAGATGGCAATCCGAATCCCGTAATTAATAAACTTTTGCAGTATTTCCCCTGCTAAACAGGTACTTAATGTAAAAAATGTGTCTGCAAATGCTTCTTTATTGATCGCAATATTCGTACAATTTGTTTGATATTTTACCGACATAACCAGATCCAGAGCAGATTGCACATCTGTGATCAGGGGCGTATCATGATGGATAACGGCAACAGATACATTGTTATTTGTTTTTATTTCTATTTTCAAAATTTTCTCCTTGAGTTTGTTATTTGTTTTTAAAAAAGTGTATTTCTACCGCTTGCCGCGGGCCATTGCAGTACCGCATACGATTCCGCAGAGCCCCCCAATGATATGAGTCAACTGCGATACGCTGTCTGCCACAAAAATCATATCGTAAACTTCTCTGCCCAAATAGACAAGTGCTACCAGAATCAGGGACACAGGGATATTGCCTCCCCGGATTCCCGATATGGAGGAGAGAAAAATTAGCAGAAATACTATACCGGATGCACCAAGCAAGGCATTGCCCGGAAAGAACACAAAATAAACCAGTCCGGAAACCAGCGCGGTAATCAAAATGGAAAAAAGCAGATTCCAACTGCCATACCGGCTTTCCACTACAGGTCCCAGCACCAGAATCAGGCAGATATTTCCAAAAAAATGAGCCCAGTCCGCATGGCCTAGCACATGACAAAACATTCGTACATAAGTAAGCGGATCTGTCAGTAACGAACGGTATACGCTGAAAAGATGGGTGTTTGTCCAGCCGTCTGTCCAGCCGTTCAGCAATAAAGCTAAAAGACCTAGTAATGCAAAGGTCAAAATGACAGGGGAATCATATTGAATTTTCAGTACAGGTTTTTTCAAAGCGTATGTATCCTTTCGTCAAATTTTTCCTGTCGCCTCATTTACTGGTGCGGCAGGCGTTACCAGCGGATTTTGCCCCGTAGACGAGGTAATCTGGGAAATGAGCAGAGAGGTGCGGGACATGAGCGCGGACAGCAGAGAACCGCAATTTTCCCGGAAGGACGCAGCAATATCGATTCCATTCCAGTCGATTTCCTCTTTTGTCGCAGGATTGAGGGGCAGTAATACCCCGAAAGTGACCGAAAGACGGAATATTCCTTCGGGCGTAAAGGTCAATGTGCGATTAAAATTAATCTTTACACATTTATCATTCCGCTGAGCTAAAATGGTGTCCTTACAGTTCAGTTTACTGCTTTCTTTGGGGTTTGTAGCCTGCAGCGTTTCGTACTGTACATTGTCTAAAAAGATTCGCCTGTCCGGCAGAAAATATCGATTGAAATCCAACATGTGCGGCTCCCTTACCAATATTTGCGGTCCAGACTGCGTAACTGTACCGCTTCTGCGATATGCGCTGCCTGGATGGTTTCACTGTGGTCCAGATCTGCAATCGTTCGTGCAACTTTCAAAACCCGGTCGTGGCCTCTGGCAGACATACCAAATTTTTCAAAGGCGCTTTTCATGATTGCATCTCCGGCAGCGTCTACCGTACAAAATTGCCGTACTTGCGGTGCGGTCATGTTTGCGTTGCAGGAGACGGCTCCGGCAAAACGCTGCTTAGCAAATGCTCGTGCGGCAATCACGCGCTCACGGATGACGGCAGAATCCTCTGTGGGTGCAGGGTTGGAAATTTCACCATATTCCAGAGCGGGAATTTCGATTTGTATGTCGATGCGGTCCAGCAGGGGGCCGCTAATTTTTGCAAGATAGCGTTTGATGTCCTCTTTGCGGCAGGTGCATTTTCGCTGCGGCGATCCGAAATATCCGCATTTGCAAGGATTCATGGCACAAACCAGCATAAATCGGCTGGGATAGGTAATCCTTCCTGCAGCCCGCGTAATGGTGACCTCGCCGTCCTCCAACGGTTGGCGCAGGCCTTCAATTACGTTTTTGGGAAATTCCGGCAGTTCGTCTAAAAAGAGCACGCCGTTGTGTGCGGCGGATACCTCACCCGGTTTGGGACGCGCGCCGCCGCCAACCAAGGAAGCGATACTCATGGTATGATGGGGACTGCGAAAGGGACGCTGGCATACTAGGGAGGCGCCTTCCTTCAGGATACCGGATACGGAATGAATTTTCGTGGTCTCAACCGCATCATCCAGGCACATGGGCGGCAGAATGGTGGGCAGGCGTCTGGATAACATGGATTTACCTGCGCCGGGAGGGCCGATCATCAGTACATTGTGACCGCCTGCCGCCGCAATTTCCAGTGCACGCTTTGCGCGTTCCTGTCCTTTTACGTCGGAAAAATTACAGTCTATGAGGCTATAATTTTCCAGATCATATTTTGCACCTACAAAGGGAGGAAGTGACTCCACACCTTGCAGATGGCGCACGATCTGTACCACATCCTCCACCGCATATATGCAGATCCCCTCCACTGCAGCCGCCTCCGGGCCGCAGCTTTTGGGTACGTATACCTCTGTAAATCCCGCATCTTTTGCGGCAATTACCATTGAAAGAATCCCAGGCACACTCCGGAGGGCGCCGGAGAAGGACAGTTCTCCAATAAAACACCGGTTTGTAAGATCGCATCGTTCCGGGATAGTACCCGCAGCTTGCAGAATCGCTACAAATATAGCCAGATCAAAGGCGCATCCTTCCTTTTTTACATCAGCGGGGGCGAGGTTGACAATAATCGACAAGTCGGGAAAGTCAAAATCGCTGTTTGTCATGGCAGCTCGTACTCGCTGTTTGGCTTCTTTGACAGCGGCATCCGGCAGACCTACAATGTCGAAAACTGGGATATCTTGGCTGCCGTTGCACTCCACGGTGACGATATAGCCGTCAATCCCATGGAGACTTGCGGAATGGGAAGTGGTCAACATATAGAATGATACCTCTATGTATAAAATAATCCAGTATATATCGTCATTTTATCACATATTTCGTTTCAGTACAATAGCGAAGCAAGAATTTTCTATGATAGCCGGGTCGCAAGGTAAACAAACAGGTCAGAATTTCTTGACAGGAGGAGTATGCATTGGTACAATGAAATAAATAGAAATAATGAACAATAGTCCTCGTCTTTTCATCAATGCCTTTGGAAGTTCTTTCAGTAATGAATATCGCCAATATTCAATTCGATTATTTATCTCAAATACCAAGACAATGAACTGGATGAATTAGTCAATGAAAAAGTACCTTTTCAGGTCAACAGGAATGCCATCTTGAAGAACCTCGGCTCTGTGAAATCCATCGTCATTAAGAAGATTTTTTAGTAGGAAAACAGGCATAACAGAGGTTGAAATTTGCCTATATATTATGAAGCTTCTAACAGAGTTACAGTACGTTTGACAAAGGCGGAAAAACTATATTATAATGGAATGAAAGGAGCGTTCATATTTATCATAATGACATGAAAATGATTGAAGCTGATTCACAAGTAACCGTTCAAATGGATTGGAACAAAATTAAAGAGTAGCGGAAAGATGAGGTGAAAGCAAATCGATATAGAAATCTTGCGTTTAAGTAGTGCAACGGACAGCATATCTAAAAAAATATGATACAAATCACGGTCGCGATTTAAAATGACAGGCAAATATATTTCATTGTAATAATTCAAAAGAAGCCCTTTAAATCTATTTAACCAAAGGAGAATATCATGAAAACAAGACTGATCAGCCTGCTTTTGTCCGGTGTACTGCTTGCATCCCTCGGGGCATGCGCTAAGGACGATTCCGGCGCCGAGCGGGATGAAACCACAGAAGCGCTTACCACAGAAACTACCACCACTCAGGAAGAGACTACGGAGACTACAGCTTCGCTTGCATTCAACGAAGATTTACTTTCCGACATTGGACTGACTTATCCTCAGCTTGTGGAGAAGCGGGGTAAAAAGGTAGATGCTGCGGGAAGAGAAGGCGTTGATTTTTATTTTGAAAATGGGTATGGTGCATATTCGTGGGGTTATGAAGATCTCGACTATGGCCGTGAACTTACGCAAGAAGAGGGATATCCAGTTCCGAGGGATGAAAATTATAATATTATTGCAGAAGAAGTCCAGTTGCCCAAGTCTGATATAGCATGCAGAACTATTAACAAGATCAAAGCAAAAGATTTATTTTCTAATGCAGCTTTTCCTCTTGATGTTTCTGATATTAAAAATATTGGCGGCATTCAAGACTGTCGTTGGGGAAACGATGAAATCGTTACTTCGTTTAAGTACTATTTCAACTTCAAGTACAATAATGTTGAAATTTCTATTTATCATAATGATCCGGAAACCATTAAGGCTGATTCAGAAGTTAGAATTTGGTGTTAAAGTACTATTCACATGTTTTTTGCGGCAACCTGTGTACAAAAATATAAAGTCCACCTAGAAACGACAAACAATCAAAAATTAGTTTGTTATGTTATAATTAATAAAAATAATTTTTCTACAAAAGGAGATTGGTTATGAAAACAAGACTGATCAGCGCAATCCTTGCATGCATTCTGCTTGTATCTCTCGTAGCATGCGCAAACGAAGGGCCAGGCAAAACGCCGGATGAAACCACAAAAGAAACCACAGAAGCGCTCACCACAGAAACTACCACCACTCAGGAAGAGACTACGGAGAGTACAGCTTCGCTTGCATTCAACGAAGATTTGCTTTCCGATATTGGACTGACTTATCCACAGCTTGTGGAAAAACGAGGGGAGAGAAAAGTTACAGAACTTATTACTGTGGAAGGTGGTAGTATAGGATATTTCTTTGAAAATGGCTATGGCGCATATATATGGGGACTTTATGAAATTGATTACGGACGGGAGCTTGAAGAAGGGGAAGGCTATCCAATACCACGGGATGAAAATCATAATATTATTGCAGAAGAAGTCCAGTTGCCCAAGTCTGATATAGCATGCAGAGCGATTACCAAAATCAAAGCAAAGGATATTCTATCAAATGTTTCCTTTCCTTTGAATGCTGCTGATATTGCAGGTATAGATGGCGTTATGGATGTTCGTACAGGGAAAGACGGTATTTCGAGTTCATATGATTACGCTTCCGAAATTTTTTACAATGATTCAACTAAAAGGGATTTAGACATTGTGATTTACCATAATGACGCAGGAACAATAGATGCAGATTCAGAAGCCATAGTTTTGCTAACTTATAGAAGATAAGGAGGCTCTAATGAAAAGGAAGTGGAAAATTCTCTCTATTATTTTAGCAGCATTGGTAATTTTCCCTGCATATGCAGCCCCAATAAGTGATACAGATGAATCCATTGATACAACAACACAGTCGTGTCCACATAACACGCTATACGAATTTGATGAAGAAAGCAAAACACTGAAGGGAGTGTACGAAGGAAATCGTGTAGAAGCACTGCTTTCCGATATTGCATTTGTTGGAGATACTGCTGTTATTCTGTATAATGGGGAAGCCATCGTAGAAGGTGAATTGCAGGAAGGTATGGTTGTCCAAATTTACCATGATAATGTATTATTTGGAGAATATGTCATCGGTGCTTTTCTGAAACCGTTTGCGGAAATTCCTTTGCAAAATGCCCCATCTGACGGACTATTTGATACAAACGGTTTAATGGCAGCTTCTGCAAACACCTATGGCTTTGTTCTTCCTATAGATGGGATGAATTTGACTTCAGATATATCCCAGCATTTTGGTGGTAACCATCGTGGAACTGATATTGGTAAGCCAAACGGAACGCCAATTCGGGCGATGGCAAGCGGAACGGTTGTTGGCTATCTTGCGTGGAATACATCCATGGGATACAAGGATGTCAATTCATGGGGAAATTATGTAAAAATTGACCATGGCAACGGATATACTACTTTGTATGCCCATATGAAATTTACCCCTGCAGTTGGATTAAACCAATGGGTTTCGCAGGGGCAAATAATCGGATATGTAGGAAATACTGGAAGGGTGTTTCCTGAACCAACTCCTGCCAATCCAACCGCAGGCTCGCATCTTCACCTAGAAGTCACAGTACACGGCACACTCCAAAACCCCATCACATACCTGACCGGTGCGCCGTCGTATGCAGGATCGCACACGCATACTTACCAATTCGTATGGTACGAAGGAACGCACCCGCATCAGAATTACGAGCAATGTACATCCTGCGGGGAGCTGCGGGGGATGGGAACATATGCGGCAACATATACAAATACTTATTACGAAAAGGCGCATCCGCACAAATATTATGGCACGTGTAAGATCTGCGCAACGGGACATTATACGGGAGAAACAGCAGCGTGCAACCAGGTGGCGCTTTACTACGAAAAGGAACATCCGCACCCAAAAGTCAGAGTGTTCGCATGCGGAGCGACAGAGCTTACGGGCACATATGAACCGTGCAACCAGGTGGGTCTTTACTACGAAAAGGAGCATCCGCATCCAAAAGTCAGAGTGCTCGCATGCGGAGCGACAGAGCTTACAGGCACATATGAACCGTGCAACCAGGTGGGTCTTTACTACGAAAAGGAGCATCCGCATCCAAAAGTCAGAGTGCTCGCATGCGGAGCGACAGAGCTTACAGGCACATATGAACCGTGCAACCAGGTGGGTCTTTACTACGAAAAGGAGCATCCGCACCAAAGAGTTAGGGAGCTCGCATGTGGAGCGACAGAGCTTACGGGCACATATGAACCGTGCAGACAGGTAGGTCTTTACTATGAAAAGGCGCATCCACACCAAAGAGTTAGAGAGCTCGCGTGCGGTGCGACAGAGTATCTGGATTCGTACGGTGCGTGTACATGCAGTTAAATATATCAGCGAAAGTACTATTTTTCTATCAAATGGAGGGGCTCCTTAAATCTTGAGGAGCCCTTCTTTTTTATGCCACACGAGAATGATGCAATATATTGCTCCTACAAGGTAAACTAAATTCTTTCGCGGATTTTTTACTGTATTTGATTGCTTTAACATGAAAAATATTGTATACTATAAAATGAAAAAGTATGGATCCATTCAGAAAGGAGCGCCTGCCGGCGCGTTTATTTATATGGCAGAGCTTTCAGAGCGGCAAAAGCATATCCGCAATTTTTCCATTATCGCCCACATCGATCACGGCAAGTCCACTCTAGCCGACCGAATTCTGGAATTTTCCAACACCGTCACCGCCAGGGAGATGGAGGCGCAGCTGTTGGACGATATGGAGTTGGAGCGGGAACGGGGTATTACGATAAAAGCCCGGGCAGTTCGCATCAATTATACAGATCAGTCGGGAGAAACGTATTCACTGAATTTGATCGATACGCCCGGACATGTGGATTTCAACTATGAGGTGTCTCGGTCGCTGAACGCCTGCGAAGGGGCTCTGTTGGTGGTAGACGCTACTCAGGGCATTGAAGCGCAGACGCTTGCCAATGCCTATCTTGCTGTAGATGCGGATTTGGAAATCGTACCGGTAATCAATAAAATTGACCTTGCCTCTGCTATGCCGGATAAGTGCAGGGAAGAAATTGAAGATGTGATCGGCATCCCTGCTGAGGGATGCCCTGCAGTGTCCGCAAAAACGGGACTCAATATACAGGATGTGATGGACGCTATTATCTCCCAGATTCCGTGCCCCTCTGGAGATGAAACCGCCCCCCTGCGGTGCCTGATTTTTGACTCGGCGTACAATGCCTATTTGGGCGTTGTAGTGTATATTCGTGTGATGGACGGTACTGTTCGGCCTGGAGACAAAATCCGCCTGATGAGCACCGGAGCACAGTTTGAGGTAACAGAAGTGGGCGCTCTGGAAGCTTTTGGAATGCGAAAGCTGGATTGCCTTCAGGCAGGGGATGTAGGATATATTACCGCGTCTATTAAAACGGTGTCCGATACCCAGGTGGGGGATACTATCACCCATGCGGACAGTCCATGCAGCGCGGCGCTGCCTGGCTTTAAAAGTGTGCAGCCTATGGTATATGCGGGCATTTATCCTGCAGACGGTGCAAAATATAACGAGACGAAAGACGCTCTGGAAAAGCTGCGGCTCAATGACGCGGCGCTTACGTTTGAGCCGGAGACCTCGGCGGCCCTTGGGTTTGGATTCCGGTGCGGTTTTTTGGGACTGCTTCATATGGAGATTATAGAAGAGCGTCTGGAGCGGGAATTCAACTTAGATCTGATTACTACTGCTCCCAGCGTTATTTATGAAATTACCAAGCGGGACGGCACTGTCCTACAGATTGATAATCCCAGTAACTTCCCGTCCGCCGATGAAATCGAGGCGGCAGCGGAGCCGATGGTGGCAGCGAGTATCATTACGCCCACAGAGTATGTAGGCGGGATCATGGACTTGTGCCAGGACCGCAGAGGGGTATACCTGGATATGAAATATCTAGATACTCAACGAGTGGAACTGCACTATACACTGCCCCTAAATGAAATTATTTACGATTTTTTTGACGCACTGAAATCCCGGAGCAAAGGATATGCATCATTGGACTACGAGGTGAAGGGATATGAGCCCAGCGAACTGGTAAAATTGGATATCCTGCTCAACGGCGACATTGTAGACGCACTTACTTTTATTGTACACAAGGATAAAGCATATGCTAGGGCCAGAAAAATTGCGGAAAAGCTGAAGGAAAACATTCCAAGGCAGCTGTTTGAAGTTCCCATCCAGGCGGCCATCGGCTCAAAGATTATCGCCAGAGAGACCGTAAAGGCTATGCGTAAGGACGTGCTGGCCAAATGCTATGGAGGGGATATCACCAGAAAAAAGAAGCTTTTAGAAAAGCAGAAGGAAGGCAAAAAGAAAATGCGCCAGCTTGGCAGTGTGCAGGTATCTCCCGAAGCGTTTATGGCGGTGCTCAAGCTGGATGATGAATAATATGGAACACTTGCCCTTGATTTTGGCCCCTATGGCCGGATTTACAGACGCACCCTTTCGGCTGCTTTGCCGCAGACTTGGCGCAGATCGAACCGTGACGGAGATGGTGTCTGCTCAGGCGATGGTATACAAAGATCGGAAGACGGCGGCTCTTGCCAAAATTCCGGAGGGGGACGACCACTGTACCATTCAATTGTTTGGACATGATCCAGTTGTGATGGGGGAGGCGGCGGCAATGCTTGCATTGGGGGACTATGTGGGCGCGTCCTATGCCCATCCGCCAATGGCAATTGATATCAACATGGGCTGTCCGGTGCGCAAAATCGTTACCGCCGGCGATGGCAGTGCGCTGATGCAAAATCCTGCTTTGTGCGGACAAATCGTTGCTGCCGTAGTTCGGGCTGTACGGATTCCGGTGACGGTGAAAATCCGGGCAGGATGGGACAAGGAGCATATCAATGCGGAAGCGGTGGCGGCGGCCTGTGTGGAAAACGGGGCTGCCCAGATTGCCGTCCACGGGCGGACCAGAAGTCAAATGTACGCACCTTCTTCTGACAATGGTGTGATTCGTTCTGTTCGTCATGCGCTGCCGACGGATGTTCCTGTAATTGGCAACGGGGATATACGCAGTGGGGCAGATGTTCTGGCGATGGTGGAAGAGACCGGATGCAATGGAATAATGATTGGGAGAGAGGCGCTGGGAAATCCGTGGATATTTGCTGCGGCCCGTGCAGCTCTTGCCGGTATTTCTTTTGCACCGCCCACGGAAGAGGAGGTGCTTCGTACAGCCATGGAACTCGTTACCGCTATTGTACAGGATAAGGGCGAAGAGGCAGGTGTGCGGGAATCTAGAGGAAGAGCAGCGCATTTTATCCGGGGAATGCGGGGATCTGCACGAATGCGAGAAGGATTAAATCGGGCGCTTACCCTGTCCCAGGTGCAGGAGATTTTGCAGTTCTGATCAGGATGCACAAGAAAAGAAGTCCTTCTATTTGAAAAATTTCTGAATCTCTTACTTGAAAAACGGAGAAAAAAGATTTATAATGATATTTGTTGAAAAATAAACTTAAAGGAGATAAACCTATGAGCATCGCATATTCTGAAGAAGTTTCTAACATGTGCTGCGTTGCCCAGGGACCGAACCACGGTCCTTCTCCCTTGCCTGAAGAAGGGAAATGGGTACAAACAAAACAAATTACAGACATCTCCGGCCTCACCCATGGTGTAGGCTGGTGTGCACCCCAGCAGGGCGCCTGCAAATTGACGCTGAACGTAAAAGACGGCGTGATTGAGGAAGCCTTGGTGGAGACAATCGGCTGCTCCGGTATGACTCACTCCGCAGCGATGGCTGCTGAAATTCTCCCCGGAAAAACTTTGCTGGAAGCACTGAATACAGACCTTGTATGTGATGCCATCAATACTGCAATGCGCGAGCTTTTCCTGCAGATTGTTTACGGCCGTACCCAATCGGCGTTTTCTGAAAATGGCCTGCCTGTAGGCGCGGGACTGGAGGACCTTGGAAAAGGCGCCCGTTCTCAGGTAGGAACCATGTACGGTACACAGGCTAAAGGCGTGCGTTACCTGGAAATGGCAGAAGGATATGTAACCCGTATGGCGCTGGATAAAGACGATCAGGTAATCGGGTACGAGTTTGTTTCTCTGGGTAAGATGACAGATTTTATCAAAAAGGGTGACGGTCCTGCAGAGGCTTATGAAAAGTCTATCGGTACATATGGCAGATTTGCTGACGCGGTCAAGTATATTGACCCGCGCAAGCAGTAAGGAGGGGAAACATTATGGCATTGTTTGAAAGTTACGAAAGAAGAATAGACAAAATTACCCCCATCCTGGCCGAATATGGTATTTCCTCTATCGAGGAGTGCAAAGAGATCACGCTGGCAAAGGGGATTGACTGCGACAAGATTGTGCGTGAAACACAGCCTATTTGTTTTGAAAATGCTGTATGGGCGTACACTGTGGGCGCCGCTATCGCTCTGAAAAAAGGCTGCACTAAGGCATCTGACGCTGCTGCTGCTATTGGTATTGGCCTGCAGGCATTCTGTATTCCTGGCAGCGTTGCAGAAAACCGTAAGGTAGGACTTGGCCACGGAAATTTGGGCGCAATGCTCCTTTCTGAAGAAACAGATTGCTTCTGCTTCCTGGCTGGTCACGAGTCTTTTGCTGCTGCAGAAGGCGCTATCAAAATTGCACTGAACGCAAATAAAGTACGCAAAAAGCCTTTGCGGGTTATTTTGAACGGGCTTGGAAAAGACGCTGCGTTTATCATTTCCAGAATCAATGGCTTTACCTATGTAAAGACGGAGTTCGATCCTTACACTGAACAGGTAAAGGTGATTAGCGAAACGCCGTATTCCGACGGCCCCCGGGCTGACGTAAAATGCTACGGTGCAGACAATGTGCCGGAAGGCGTTGCAATTATGAAGCTGGAAAAGGTCGGCGTTTCCATTACCGGTAACTCCACCAACCCTACCCGTTTCCAGCATCCTGTTGCAGGTACATATAAAAAATGGTGTGTAGAAAATGGCCAGTCCTATTTCTCCGTTGCTTCCGGCGGCGGTACAGGCCGTACACTCCATCCGGACAACATGGCTGCAGGTCCTGCAAGCTATGGCATGACAGATACTATGGGCCGTATGCATTCTGACGCACAGTTTGCAGGTTCTTCCTCCGTTCCGGCTCACGTAGAAATGATGGGCCTCATTGGCATGGGCAATAACCCGATGGTTGGTGCTACCGTTGCTGTTGCTGTTGCTGTTGAAGAGGCTTGCAAGTAAATTAAGCATTTATTCCCCCTGCTGTTATTCAGCAGGGGGAATTTCTGCATTTGCAAAATACATGGAGCTGTCTCTCCTGTATTGACAAAAATAAAGATTTTTTGTAGAATAAAAAGGTATAATATTTTTCAGATAGGTTAGGCATAATTTTTTCATGGGACAAGTATAATGATCCAGAAGCTGCTCTATGGCTTTACGGAAGAGACAAAAGAAAGGAACTTTGATACTATGAGCAAAATGGATCGGAAAACATTCATCGTTGTAACTTCCATATGCGCTGCTTTTGTTCTGGTTTTTTCTCTGGCAATCGTACTTGTTCTGTTTACGTCGGACAAGGCTCCCGGGAAAGTTTCAGATGTTGCACAGGAGGACATTGCGGGCGTATGGATCGCCTCTGTAACCAATATTGATTTTCCAAGCAGCACCGACATGGATGCGGACGCGTTGCAAAAAGAAATTGATGCAATTGTAGAAAATACGGAGGCACTAGGCCTGAATACGATATATTTTCAGGTGCGTCCCTGTGCCGACGCTTTGTACGATTCGCAGCTTTTTCCGGTATCCGCATATTTGTCGCAGTCCAGGGAGCTGACGCTGGACGCATTGGAGTATATGATTGATACTGCGCGGGAGGCGGGAATATCCGTCCATGCCTGGATCAACCCTCTGCGTGTGACTGGCGGCGGTGTTTCCAATAAAGATACGCTGCCGGAGAATCATCCTGCTGTATTGCATCCGGAATGGGTAGTGGAATACGCCGACGGCAAGTTGTATTTCGATTGCGGCGTTCCCCAGGTGCGTGAATTGATTGCTGCGGGCGTCAAGGAAATCGTAGAAAACTATGACGTTGCTGGAATTGTATTTGATGATTATTTTTATCCCTATCCCAAAACGGTTGCTGGAGAAAATGGAGAAAGCAGTATAGCGGTTTTTGCCGATGCGGAGACTTTTTCAGAATATGGTGAAGGCTACGAGGATATGGGAGACTGGCGCCGTGACAATGTAAACAGCTTGATTCGTCTGGTTTATGAAACGGTAAAAGAGGCAGATAAGAATTGTTTATTTGGAGTCGCGCCTTTTGGAATTTGGAAAAACGG
>CANRVI010000024.1 GCA_947643245.1 uncultured Clostridia bacterium
TCTACACTTGGTGAGACACTCTTTCCCTACACGACGCTCTTCCGATCTTGTATTTGTCACCAATGCGTCCTACCGCAGCCCAGCGGTCACCAGTGCGCCCTGGTACAGAGAAGTGGATTTACTCAAATATATTTCCTTTTATATTTTCTCTGTGCATACAGGCAATTCTGTCTCCACCCTGCTGGATCCCCATACAAAGATTGAAGAACTGATGCAGGCATACCAGGCCCGTAAATAAAGCGGATAAATTTATTTTCGCCGCCTCTTGACAAAATCTTTTCTTTGTGATAAGATACATTCGTATATAAAAAGACATTGACCGGGAATCAGTACCCTGGGCCGTATCCCTTTCAGAGAGCCGTCGGATGGTGAAAGACGGTAGGATGGCAAAGGTGAATTACATCCTGTGAGTTTTGCTCTGAAAAAGCTTTTTTGCTTTAGTAGGCAGCAACGGGTTGGCGTCCGTTAAGCATGCGCCAAGGCTATACATCCGTACATTATGTGGTGATGTCGTGCCTGTGAGAGGCCCCCAGGGGCAATTGAGGTGGTACCGCGATTAGATTCGTCCTCATGAAGCTGTTGCTTCATGAGGACTTTTTATATGTCTTATAAAATGGAGGAAGGAATCCATATGACCATCGTAGATTTACTGGACCGGAACGCAAGGCTGTATCCGGAAGAAGAAGCCCTTGTGGAAATTAATCCGGAAAATCATCCCAGCCGGACCACAACCTGGCGGGAATACAATTTGATTGAAACGGCAGAAGGAGAAAAATACCGCCGCGCCATAACTTGGCGTCAATTTGAACAAAAGGCAAATCAAGCTGCCAATCTGCTCCTTACCAGAGGGATTAAAAGAGGAGACAAAGTAGCTATCCTTTTGATGAACAGTCTGGAATGGCTGCCCATCTATTTTGGCATTTTGAAAACCGGCGCACTTGCCGTTCCTATGAATTATCGCTACACCGCCGAGGAAATTCAATATTGCTTGGAACTGTCTGACTCCACTACCCTGATTTATGGTCCGGAATTTACAGACCGGGTGGCGCAGATTCAGGGAAATGTACGTGGCCTTTCCACCATTTTCTTTGTGGGGAAGGACATCCCCTCCGGCGCTGAAAATTTCTGTCAATATCTTACATACTGTTCCAAAACAGCGCCGGCCATTGAACTGAAAGAGGAGGATGAAGCTGCAATCTACTTTTCTTCCGGGACTACGGGCTTTCCCAAAGCAATTCTCCATATACATAAAGCCCTTATCAATTCTGCAAGAACCGAACAGGCCCATCATGGCCAAACCCGAGACGACGTGTTTCTGTGTATCCCCCCTCTTTATCACACCGGCGCAAAAATGCACTGGTTTGGCAGTCTTTTTTCCGGCAGCAGGTCCGTGCTGCTTCGGGGAGTCAGCCCGGAATGGATTCTGCAGACGGTGAGCCAGGAAAAGGCGACAATCGTCTGGCTGCTGGTGCCGTGGGCACAGGATATTTTGGATGCCATTGACCGGGGCGAGCTTCAACTGGAAAAATACCGACTGTCCCAGTGGAGGCTGATGCATATAGGCGCACAGCCCGTCCCCCCCAGCCTGATCAAACGCTGGATGCAGATTTTCCCGCACCACCAGTACGATACCAACTACGGTCTATCGGAATCCATTGGTCCCGGCTGCGTACATTTAGGAGTCGAAAATATCAGTAAGGTTGGCGCTATTGGCATTCCCGGGTATTTATGGGAAGCAAAAATTTTGGATAGCACAGGCGGACAAGTTCCTATGGGAGAGGTAGGCGAGCTGTGCGTCCGCGGACCGGGTGTGATGCAGTGCTATTATAAAAATCCTACAGCTACTAAAGAAATCCTACGGGACGGCTGGCTTTGGACTGGGGACATGGCACGGTGCGATGAAGACGGATTTATTTATTTGGTTGACCGCAAAAAAGATGTGATCATCACCGGCGGCGAAAACATTTATCCAGTGCAAATCGAGGATTTTTTGCGCAGTAGCGAAAAAATTAAAGATGCGGCGGTAATTGGCCTGCCGGATGACCGTCTGGGAGAAATTGCAGCTGCTGTAATCGAGTTAAAACCGGGCTGTACCGCCACAGAAGAAGAAATTGATATATTCTGCCAGGAACTCCCTCGGTACAAACGGCCGCGAAAAATCATTTTCGCCAATATTCCCAGAAACCCTACGGGAAAAATTGAAAAACCAAAACTGCGCAGCATTTACTGCAGCGGCAGCTTGGTAGAAGCCCAGACCACAAAATAATTTATAATATTCTTCGGAGGGCATATGTTTACGAAAGTATTAACTGCAGCGTTGCTGCTAGTTTTCTTTGCTGTTATGACGGGAATCGGCCTGTACTGCCGCCGTCACGCAACAAACGTCAACGGATTTGTACTGGGCGGACGTTCTGTGGGTCCATGGCTGTCCGCCTTTGCGTTCGGCACATCTTATTTTTCCGCGGTGGTATTTGTAGGATATGCGGGCCAGTTTGGGTGGAACTTCGGCATGGCATCTACCTGGATCGGGCTTGGAAACGCTTTTATCGGTTCCCTGCTGGCATGGGTGATTCTGGGACGGAGAACCCGAATTATGACCCAGCATCTTTCCACCAAAACCATGCCAGACTTTTTTGGCAAGCGGTTTGACTCCAGCAAGCTGAAAATTGCCGCTTCCTTTATTGTTTTTATCTTTCTGATTCCATACACCGCCTCCCTGTACAATGGCCTTTCCAGCCTGTTTCACATTGCTTTTGACATTCCCTACTGGGTAGTTATTGCCGTTATGGCAGGACTTACCGGCCTGTATGTGATTTTTGGCGGATATATGGCCACCGCTATCAACGATTTTATTCAGGGTATCATTATGCTGGGCGGAATTGTAGCAGTTGTAGCGGCGGTGCTGGCAGACAACGGCGGTCTGAGTCAGTCCATCATATCTCTGTCTCGGATCCAGACGCCGGAAGCCGGTGCACTGGAAGGCGCATACAGCTCCTTTGTAGGGCCGCAGCCTTTTTACCTGCTGATTGTCGTCCTGCTTACATCTCTTGGCACCTGGGGGCTTCCGCAAATGGTGGGCAAATTTTACTCCATTAAAAATGAGGACGCTATTAAAAAGGGGACGATTATTTCTACGATATTTGCTATTATCGTGTCAGGCGGATGTTACTTCCTCGGCGGATTTGGAAGGCTGTACGACAGCCCGGCTTTGTATGACGCGTCCGGCAAGCTTATGACAGACAGCATTATCCCCACGATGCTTTCTAAAATGCCCGGCGTGATTATTGCCGTTGTCATGGTGCTGGTATTGTCTGCGTCCATGTCTACTCTGTCCAGTCTTGTGCTCACTTCCAGTTCTACGCTGACCCTAGATGTAATCCTGCCTATGCGTAAAAAAGAAACAAAAGAAAAAACGCAGCTGCTCGTTCTGCGTCTGTTTATTCTATTTTTCATTATTGTTTCTGCAGTGCTGGCAGTCTTGAAAGATACCTTCAACTTCTCTATGATTGCACAAATGATGGGGGTTTCCTGGGGCGCGCTTGCAGGAGCTTTCTTAGCGCCCTTCCTATATGGGCTGTACTGGAAACGGACTACCAAAGCGGCTGTCGCCATAAGCTTTCTGTTTTCCTCCTGTTTAATGACGGTACAAATGCTCATTTCCATGGGTGTGTTTACTGTGGAGGGAAGCATTCTGGGACTGATTTTCAAAAATTCCCTGTACTCCGGTGTATTTGCCATGGTAGGCGGGTTAATATTGGTGCCCATAATCAGTCTGCTTTCTCCAAAGCTGGAAGCTAAAAAAGTAAACGCTATGTTTAGCTGCTACGGAGAAGATGTAACCGTAAAGGCTACCAAATCTCTCGGAAACTAAAATTCAGAAGCAAAGCCCCTGGCATACGCCGGGGGCTTTGTTTTATACTCATGCAATTTATCAAAATTCCTTTTTGTCATAAGACGAAAGGGGGTTCGTTATCCATATCAGGTACCAAAAAGCCTTCTGCCGGCTCCGGTTCGTCTTCTCCTGCCTCCACAAAGGCGTCGGTGAATCCTTCCGCCGTTTTAAAATAGGGCCCGGTGTCTTCCTTTCCCGTATATACATACGTGCAAGAGAAGTCTTTATCTGTTATGATAATATTGTCACAGGCAGACACCAGCTCCGGCGTAAGGATTCCCCCGTCCGGAATTTGAAACAAAAGCTGTTCCCGGCTCAAAAAAATATAACACGCACCGGGAAGCCCTCCTGCAAAAGCTTCATTCGCAAGCGCACCCATATAACAGTCTGTTTTCTGAAAGCTGAATGCATGCCATAAATTATTTTGATACATTCGCCGTGGCAGACAAAAAGACTTTGCATCGTAGTATTCCATGTCCGGTGCAAAGGCGGAAAGCCACTTAAGCATAAATGGACGAAGCGGCTTATCTGTAACCTCCCGGCACTCTCCAAACACTTCCCGCACCTTTTTTCTGGCAGCTTCTTTTTCCGTCTCACTGATCTTTTTTGTAAACATCCGCGTCCTCCTTTATTGTCCCTTATGAAAAAGTATATTCGCTGGCCGTGCCCACTTCGCCTTTTACAAAACCGTTGTAAGCGACGCCGTCCGTGGAAATATACCAGTCTCCAAATTCAGTTCTGCATGAAAAGCATAAAAAACCATCATCAGCCTCTACTGTATACCGAACAGCGTTCCAAACGCCAAAAGCTCCGTTTTCCTTAGCTGTAATGGTGATTTCCCGAATCCCCTCTTTATATGCCAACGCCAAGTCCTGCACCTGGCCCGCCTCATCCATGTAGGGGCCTAGAGCATAGGCGCCTTCCTTCCACTCCACGGTACGATACATCCCCAGGCACTGCATATCTACATACCAAACAGCATCCGGTAAATACGCAATATGAGCGTTGCTGCCGCGCATACCCGTTGTTCCCGCCGTATAAGTAGTGCATTCTTCTCCGCCTATCATAGCAGGCCCTGCTGCAGGTACTACGGCAGCATCCCCCGTAAGAGCTGCAGCAATCGACGCTGCCACGGAATCTGCGTCTATAATTTCCTGGGAAATAGACTCCAAATCCAGTGTATCTGTAAACCGATAGGTAGATTGCACCGTTCCAAACGCTTCCGTCTGAACCATACTGCTGACTGTTCCCGCCTCTGGATCCGGTTGTGGATTCTTGATCAGACGATATCTTCCGCACGCCTGATACATCCCCGTCTGCTCACTCCAAAGCCATAGATTATAGCAAGACTGATCCTGCTCCTGGCTGTATACTGTCTGCAGATCTGCATACCCATCCCCGTTTACATCTGTCTGGATTAAATTTTCCATAGCATCGGGGACGGCAGTGTCATAGGATAGCTTTTGTAGCACATCTCCGTCTCCTTTATCATCCCAGAGGGTGATGCTTCCCTTATCTAAAGAATATAGGAGCTTGGTTTTCGATGATACATAAAAGGAACCGTCGTATTCAATTCGATTGTGCCAGTCTGCAGACCTTGTAGATTCCCCTGCCTGAACTGCAGACTTCTCCTTGTCACAGGAAACCGCCAGCGGCAGGATAAGCAAAATGCAAAGTCCTGTTGCAAATTTTCCAAATTTCATAAATACGCCTCATACAGAAAGAAAGCGGACGCTTCTCAGGTCCGCTTTCGCATAGATATCCATTTTTTACATGCAAAAGCGTCCTTTCCAGACGCAGCTTGCCTTAGGTTGTTTATGCCTCTTCTGACGCTGCAACATCATCCTGCACGTCTGCACAGTCAGCAGCATCGCACTCGTCACAAATGCTGCATCCAGGTGCAAAATCCTCATCGCAGCTGCACAGCGGGTCAAATTCGTCTCCGAAGCAATCCTGACAGCAGGTATCACAATCGCCGCAGTCAAAAGAGATGCGGAAATATTTTTTAAAAAATTTGTAGAGCAATGCTGCTACAGAGACAATCAGCAGAGCAACTCCTGCAGATATAGCGATAATTTTAATCACGCTTACGCGTTTTTCTTCATTCTTTCTCATTGTTATAACCATGCCCTTCCCTGCGATCTCGCTGGATCGCATTTATTCTCCAGTATATGTATAGTATAACACAAAACCAGCAAAAAGCAATATAATTTATTGATTATTTTTTCACGGCTGCAAAAGCGTCCGCGCACAGACAGCGTCGGCCAACGCCTCCAAAATCACGGCTTTCGTCTCATCCGATGCTTCTCCTGCTGCTGCAGACACAAGAATCCGCAGACTTTTCAAACCTCCGATACGCCCTAGGGCCCGATATACGGCACAGTGTACCTGTTCGTCATAGTTTGCAGAAAGGTGCTTCTGCAGCAGTGCAATATCCCCCGCCGCCGCTGCCTCTTCAATGCGTTTATGTATTACTTCGTCTATTAATGTATCCATTGTATAGCTCCACAATCTTACCAATTGGTAGTCTATTTGGAAAAGTCTCTTTACCCTTCCAATAGTATACTACCATTTATTTATGAAAACTGTAAGTATTGATTGTGAACTTTAGCGATTGTTTTCGTGAATGAATTTATTTTTTTGGTAAAAATGTAAAAAACCGACAAATTTTGCCGGTTTTTCTTTTTCATTTCTTATCCATTCACAAGACGCACGCTGATCTCGCCGGAATGCAGCGTCTTAGAGGAGCCATCTGCACAGCGTACCACCAGGCCGCCGTCATCGTCAATCTCCTGTGCTACCGCCGAGAAAGTATGTTCCCCCTGTATACACAAAATTTCTCTGCCAAGTACCAGAGACGCGGCCCTGTATTCCTCCATCCAGGAACGCTTTGAAAGCTGCAGGATAAAACTGTAAAGCACTTCTGCTACGGTTGCACATAAAGCACACCGACGCACGCTGCCCGCACCTAAGGATCCTGCGACTGCAGCCACCTCTTTCGGGAAATCTACCGTGGCGCAGTTGATTCCAATACCCACAATAATTTGCTGCGCCCGGCTATTTTCCAGGCTGGTAACTGCCTCTGTCAAAATGCCGCAGATTTTTTTGCCTTTCAAAAAAATATCGTTCACCCACTTGATCTGGGACTCCTTTCCGGTTAGACGGCGTATCGCCTGGACTACTGAAACTGCCGCGGCTCCGGTGATCCCCACCGCATCCGCCAGCGACGCAGACGCGGTAAATACAAAACTCATATAGATACCAGTACCTGGTGGCGAATAAAAGCTGCGTCCCAATCGGCCTCTACCGGCGGTTTGCTGTTCAGCGGTAATCAGAAGCATCTTTCCATCGGCAAGCCCATCTGCTGCCAACAGCCGTTTGGCCTCATTGTTGGTAGAATCCAAGCTTTCATAAGAAAGAATGGAAAGCTGTTCCCGCAAATTAGGGGAAAGGCATGCGCCGACCCCCGCCGCAGTAAGCCGGTCTGTATCCTCTGCAAGGGCATAACCCAGCTTTGTTACACCTTGGATATCGTATCCCTGGCTACGCAAGGCAGTAATCGCTTTCCACACTGCAGCTCTGGAAACCTGCACCTGTGCGGCCAGAAACTCTCCAGACACGTAACCCCCTCGATTTTCTTCCAAAATCTCTAAAATCTTTTCTTTTGCAGACATAGGTACTCTCTTCCCGCGTAAGTACAGCGTTTATTTTCCAAGAATCCGCCCACACAAATCATCCGCTGCTGCTGCTGCCTCCTGTACCTGGTCAAAGCTGCGCTGCTTATCCCGATTCCAGGTATTCTCCATAACATACGGCAGCCGTTGCCGGATTTTCATTTGTTCGTCGGCAAGCCCCGCCTCTAGGGTGGGAAATGCTTTTTCCACCGTATCTCCCCAGGCGTGGAGCTGTCCTCCTAAAACTGCCTTTGTGGGATAAATCCGGGTAGTATTTTGGTAGTAAGCAGAATGTTCTGAAATAGATCCAAAAGAATATACATCCCAATTATAACATTCCCGCGTGCCGTAATACCAAGTAGGCGTTACGATATAATTGGGAATCCAGGAACAGTTGATTATGGAAAATCCGCTTTGTAGGAGGGTCTGGGCTGACTGGAAGCTGCCGTCCCATACCATAACGGTAACGTCCTTCGGAATCATGTCATTCACATATTTGGAAAAGCCCTCCCACACGATGGGCTTTTTGCCACAGTCCAAAACCGCCTCGGCCATTTTGGAAATAAAGTGACCCAAATATTGGAGCATAACATATTCTCTGCCCGGAATACCTGGCGCTTCATTTTCTTCTTTATATCCCAGAGAACGGCCATACTGGATACACTCGTCGCAATCCAGCCACCAGCCCATACGTCCTTCATCGCCGCCAATATGGATATATTGAGATTCAGGGAATAGCTGGCACAGTTCCCGATATAAGCTCTGCATAGCTTCAATGGTACTTTCGTGGAAACAAATGATGCCCTTGTCCCCAAAAACCGCAGGGTATTTCTGCTGCAGATATGTAGCATGACCGGGCGCGTCAATTTCCGGCACAATTTCCACATCTCTAGACCGGGCATAGGCACGCAGCGTTTCAATTTCTTCATAGGTATAGCATCTGTCTGGACTGGTAGCCTCCGGAAACACCTTGGAAGGCAGCGTATATGCCTCGTCGTCGGAAAAATGAAGCTGCAGATATTTCACCTTATACAGCCAGCACATGTCTATATATTCTAAAAGCAGCGGTAGAGCATGGCGGCTGCGGGCGCAGTCAATCATCAGCCCCCTATAAGATGTATCCGGCTGATCCCACACGGTACCTACCGGTACTTGCAGCTTGTCCTGTACATTCCTAGCCATTTGCAGCAAAGTGGCAAGGCCGTAACGGATTCCGTCTCCTTCCGCCGCACACAAAAAAATCCTTCCGTCCGCTTCGGCTTTCAGTTTATATTCCCCAGGTGCATAAGACATATCCGTAACAAGATAAATTCCCTCCGCATCCGCTGCAGGAAAAGCCTCCAGGACAACTTCCAGTTTCAAACCTTTTTTTACATAGTCACAAAAGATTTCAGCCTGCTTTCTATAGTCGCCGAAAAAAAGCTTCGGTGCAAAGCAGCATTCAGATTCTTCTCCGCAAAAGCCCTTGGGAGAGGGGATTACTTTGGTAAGCATTGCCATTGTTTTGATCCTTCCAAACTATTGTAAATACATAATTATCTCGGTTCATTCTATCATAGGCGTGTCTTTCTGTCAATTGGTCCTGGGTATATTGTATATTTTTAATAAAATGTAAATATCCTTATATTTATTTGTTTCGGTGCCCACACAATCCACAGCCTGTGGAAAAGTCTGTGGAAATGTATCCCTGAAAGGGCTTTTTTCTGCTGCAGGTTGTTGAAAACTGTTTGGAAATATACAGAAAAAAACTTGTCCATTTTATTCCATAAAAAAACTATACAAAAAACCGCTACAGGCTGCCCCGACGGGGTCAGCAGTCTGCAGCGGCTTCGTCAAATGACTTTACGGGATGAACCCGTACAAACGTAGTATATGCCAAAATAGCGCGTATGATACGAGCGCCCTTGCTTCTTTTTCATTTTGCCCGAGACTCGCAATAAATACACCGGTATACACGGCTCTGCGGATCATCCAGCCGAAACGTATGCGGAAGCTCCTGTTCCACAGAAGTGATGCAGCGGGGATTCTTGCATCGAATCACACCGGTGATCTGCTGGGGTAGCTTTAAATGAATTCGCTGGGCTACATCTCCATCTCGGATCGTACTCACTGTCACACCTGGATCCACATATCCAATCACATTTAAATCCAGCGGCGCCTCCCCGTCGATTTTTATAATATCTTTACGATCCATTTTGAGGCTGTAGGCATTGGTAATAATGGCAACAGGACATTCCAGCTCGTTGAGCTTCAAAATCCGATACAGCTCCATCCCACGTCCTGCTGTGATGTGATCCAGTACCGTTCCATTTTTTATAGGATTGACCAGCATCTCTATTTTCTCCTTTCCCTGTCTCATTGGATTTCCAAAAGCATGAGCATAAGCGCCATACGGATAAACTTGCCGTTCAGTGCCTGCCGGAAATAGCACGCCCTTGGATCGTCGTCCACCTCTACGGAAATTTCATTGACTCTAGGCAGCGGATGGAGGATAGACATGTCCTCTTTCGCCTCCGCTAGCTTTTCTGGCGTGAGAATGTAGCTGTCTTTAAGTCGTATATAATCCGCTTCGTTGAAAAACCGTTCCTTCTGCACCCTGGTCATATACAAAATATCCAGCTTGGGAATCGCCTCTTCCAAATCCTTTGTTTCCGTGAAAGTAACATTCTCCAGTGCGCTCAGTTTATTCTGCATATATTCCGGCAGACGCAGCTCATCGGGAGAGATCAGCACAATCCGGATTCCGCTGTACCGAGAAAGGGCCTCTATCAGGGAGTGTACGGTCCGACCGAATTTCAAATCCCCGCAAAAGCCTACGGTGAGATCCTGTAGCCGGCCTTTTTCCCGATATATGGTAAGCAAATCGGTAAGAGTCTGGGTTGGATGGTTATGGCCGCCGTCCCCCGCATTGATAATGGGCACCTGACTTTTTACAGATGCCACCAGCGGCGCCCCTTCCTTGGGATGGCGCATAGCGATAATGTCCGCATAGCAATTCACCGTTCGAATGGTATCGGCAACGCTTTCTCCCTTAGCAACGGACGAGCTGCTTGCTTCTGAAAATCCCAGCACGTTGCCCCCAAGCTCATACATAGCCGCTTCAAAGGATAGTCGGGTACGGGTGGAAGGCTCAAAAAACAGCGTGGCAAGTTTTTTACCCTTACACTTTTCCCGATACGCCTCCGGATGGGCAATAATGTCCTGTGCAGTACGGATCAAATCGTCGATTTCTTTGGTGGAAAGGTCTAAAATTCCGATGAGACTTCTCATACAACGTTCCCTTTCTATACTCTTCTTTTACTTCATCCAACTTTCATCTGAGGGGTTGTCCCGAAATTGCAGCAATCGCGCAATATCCTCCATAGCAATATATCCGTTTTCTCCAGCAGCCTGGGCTACAGCATCGAAGCAAGTAAGGCTGTGGTTTTCCACTTGTGCCGCCTGCAGTCTGTCCAGTCCCTTCTGCATGCCATATGTAAAGATACTTACTACGCCCAACACCTGGGCGCCGGCCTCACGCAGGGCCTCTACTACATCAATTACACTGCCGCCGGTAGAAATCAAGTCTTCGATGACCACCACCTTCTGGCCTGCTTCCAGCTTGCCCTCAATCCGGTTTTGCCGGCCATGATCCTTATTGCCTCCCCGTACATATCCCATAGGAAGTTCCAGCATATGGGCTGCAATGGCCGCATGGGCGATACCCGCTGTGCTGGTTCCCATGAGCACCTCCGCATCCGGATAATGGTCTTTCACTGCCTGGGCTATGGCACTCTCTACAAGGATGCGCACAGCGGGGGCCGTCAGAATCAACCGGTTGTCACAGTATACGGGGCTTTTGATGCCGCTGGCCCAAGTAAACGGTTGGTCGGGACGGAAAAATACTGCCTTTATATCCAACAGTGCCTTTGCAATCTGCATTTCTGTATTCATAATTCAAATTTCCTTTCTCTCAGTCACAAAATTCTGCCACACATCGCTTGTATGCAGCTACGGGATCCTCTGCCGCCGTGATGGGCCGGCCCACTACAATATAGTCGCTGCCTATCTCTTTTGCTCGCTCCGGCGTGGTTACCCGGGACTGGTCGCCCTTATCTCCATCTGCGAAACGCACTCCAGGGGTTACAGTAAGAAAACCGGAGCCGCAGCGCGCCTTGACCATGCCTGCTTCCAGAGGAGAACAAACTACCCCGTCCAGACCAGCCGTCTGCGCATTTTTCGCATAGGAACAAACTACCTCTTCAATAGGCTCGTGGATGTGTAGATCCCGTTCCATCACTTCCTGACTGGTGGAGGTAAGCTGTGTGACCGCAAGGAGAATCGGACGTGGACCTCCACCGGAGGAAAGTCCCCGCAGGGCACCCTCCATCATGGGGATGGCCCCTGCAGCATGCAGGTTGCACATATCCACTCCAAGCCGGGACAGAACTGCCATAGACTTTTCCACTGTGTTGGGAATATCATGAAGCTTAAGATCGAGAAAAATCTTATGTCCTCGCTCTTTCGTTATACGAATGATATCCGGCCCTGCAGCATAAAACAGCTCCATGCCAATTTTTACAAAGGGCCGCCGCGTTTCCCCGGCAAACCGATCCAAAAATGTAGTATACGCCCCAGCGCTTGCAAAGTCACATGCAACAATTACGTCTTTTCCCATAATGTTTCTACCTTTCTTATTATTATCGATTCAATGTGCCCCACCAATGAGCTCGGAAAGTGACCGGATCCCATAGTGTTCTGCCTGCCCCGGCAAATCACGGATGATATCCCGGCACGCCCAAGGGTTCACCAAGTTGGCCGCCCCCACCTGAACTGCGGCGGCGCCCGCCAGCATCATCTCAATTACATCGTCCGCCGTGGATACCCCGCCCATACCGATAATGGGAATTTGTACCGCCTCGTAAACCTGATACACCATCCGCAGCGCTACTGGGAAAATAGCCGGGCCGGAAAATCCCCCCATTTTATTGGCGATCACAGGCTTTTTTCTTTTCAGATCGATCCGCATCCCCAAAAGGGTGTTGATCAGCGCAAGCCCATCGGCGCCCGCGTCCTCACAAGCCTTTGCAATGGATACAATGTCTGTTACATTAGGGGTGAGCTTGATGTACACCGGCTTTTTCGTCACTGCTTTCACAGCCTTTGTCACGGCTGCAGCTGCAGCCGGATCCGTTCCAAAGCTGATCCCACCTCCATGGACATTCGGGCAGCTGACATTGACTTCAATGATTCCCACCTGGTCCGCTCCGTCCATTCGCGCCGCGCAGGCGGCATATTCTTCGATGGAAAAGCCGCTGATGTTAGCGATCACAGGCTTCCTAAAATGCGCAGCCAGGCGCGGCAATTCTTCTGCGACCACCTTCTCCACTCCAGGATTCTGCAGACCTACTGAATTGATTAGCCCTGCAGTACATTCTGCGATACGAGGTGTGGGATTGCCGAAACGGGGTTCCTGTGTCGTTCCCTTAACAGAGATAGAACCCAATATATTTAAGTCGTACAGCCGGGCAAATTCTTCCCCAAATCCAAAAGTTCCGCTGGCTGGGATCACCGGATTGTCTAGCACAATGCCGGACAGCGTTGTTTGCAGATTTACCACTGAATCTCCTCCTTTTCCAGAACCGGACCATCTTTGCAGATCCGCTTCGTGCCGTATTTTGTCTTGCAGCTACAACCCATGCAGGCACCAAAGCCGCATCCCATGCGCTCTTCAAAACTGAACTGACCGCCGTTGGGCAGGGCATCGTATACAGCCCGCAGCATGGGCTGTGGCCCGCAGGAAAAAGTATAATCCGGAGCAGGCAATTCTGCCAACGCTGCTGTAACAAATCCCTTTGTGCCCTGGCTACCGTCTGCCGTGGTAATCACTACAGGAATCCCAGCGTCTGTAAATTTTTGCTGCAGAATTACCTCTGCTGCCGTGTTGAAGCCTAGAATAGCCGTTACCTTTCTGCCGGAATCCCGCAGGGCTTTAGCCGTCCAATACATAGGAGGTGCGCCGGCTCCACCACCAATCACCAGAGTGTTTGCCCCGGCCTTGTGGATATCGAATCCGTTTCCAAGCCCTGTAAGCATGTCCAGCGTCTCTCCTGCGCCCATACCGGCCAAAACCTCAGTGCCCCGGCCCACTGCTTTATAGATCACCCGTAAAACACCCGCAGCTGCATCCACATCATGGACAGACAAAGGCCTACGCAGATAAAGCCCATCTAGGGCGATATTTACAAACTGACCTGGCTTTGTAATGGCGCCAATATCGCCTTCCAGAGCCATCTCATACATGTCCGGCGCAATTTGTATATTTTCTTTGATATAGAATATACCTTGTCTCATAATAAATTCCTTTCTATTACAATGTCTGCGGCATCGTATCGGCTTCCGGATCCCGCCAAGCGATCCGTCCGGCGCATACAGTAAACAGGCACCGGCCCCACACCTGCATGCCCGTAAAAGGAGTAGCGCGGCCCAGGGTCAAAAACGTATCTGGATCTACCGTGTATGTCGCATCTAAATCAAACACAGTAAAATCTGCCTGTGCTCCCGGACATATATCGCACGATCCCAATCCAAATCGGCGGCAGGGGTTACCACTCAGCAGCTGTATCAGCCGCTCCAACGGTAAAATCCCAGTCTTTACAAGGTGGGTGTATAGTACAGGAAAAGCCGTTTCCAGCCCGACCACACCCATAAGACTGCCTGCCAGCCCTCTCCCTTTTTCCTCTGCCGTGTGTGGCGCATGATCCGTAGCAATCATATCAATGGTGCCGTCCAAAATTCCCTGAATCAGAGCCTCCCGATCCGCTCTGCTTCGCAAGGGAGGATTCATTTTGAATCTGCCGTTCTCCTGGATATCTTCGTCGCACAAGGTAAGATAATGGGGGGCCGTCTCACAGGTCACGTTTACACCCCGTTTCTTTGCCTGCCGAATCAGCGCTACACTCTCTGCGCAGGAAATATGGCAGACATGATAAGCGCAGCCGGTTTTCTCCGCCAGCGCCAGATCCCGCTGAATCGGGCCCCACTCTGACTGGGAGCAGATTCCCTTATGTCCGTGGGTTGCTGCGTAAACGCCATCGTGTATGTATCCTCCATGGAGCAAAGACTCGTCCTCGCAGTGCGCTGCAATAATTTTATTCAGGAGTGCCGCTTTTTCCATAGCGGCCTCCATCTTTTCAGCAGACTGTACACCCCTTCCATCGTCGGAAAAGGCAATGGCCTTTTCCATCTCTTCCATGGGAGTCAGCGCCTCACCCTTCTGCCCTGCCGTAATCGCGCCATAGGGATACACTCGAATTTTTGCATCTTTTTCTATGATGGAAAGCTGGGCATCCAAATGTGTGCGGCTATCCGGAACAGGATGTAAATTGGGCATAGCACACACCCGGGTATACCCTCCTCTAGCTGCCGCCGCTGTACCGGTGGAAATCGTTTCCTTATAAGAAAATCCGGGCTCTCTGAGATGCACATGCACATCAGCAAACCCGGGGAAAATACAATATTTCGCTGCATCCACAACAAAATCGGGACGGAGAAAAGGGTCGGAAACCATTTTGTCCGACAGAAACAGATCTTCGGATGTCATACGGCCATTTTTATAAATAGTCGCATTTTTGAATACAATTTTCACGCCGTTCTCCTATTAAAAACAGTACAAATTTCATCCCTTACACATCGTACAATAAAAAATGACCTTGCCCGGCAAGATCATCCCGCATAAAACAAAACCACAAACTTCTTTGCGGCATGCTTCTTATGAAAAAATCTTGACGGTATCTCTGTACCTGCTTAAAGAT